>JAADIR010000024.1 GCA_013151245.1 Chlorobiota bacterium | reverse complement strand
AGAGAAGAGAATATATCAACATCACCGGCGAAGTTGAAGACGCGCTCGCTAAAAGCGGAATTAGGGAAGGCATGATTCTCGTCTCCGCGATGCACATAACCGCCGGCATTTACGTTAACGACGCCGAGACGGGACTCATTGAGGATATCGACGAATGGCTTGAAAATCTCGCTCCGTTCAAACCGGATTACCGCCACCACCGCACAGGCGAAGATAACGGAGACGCGCACCTTAAGAATCTCCTCGTTCATCATCAAGTGGTTATTCCCGTAACCGACGGAAGATTGGATTTCGGTCCGTGGCAGCAAGTCTATTACGCCGAGTTCGACGGACGAAGAAGAAAGCGCGTAATCATCAAAGTAATGGGCGAATGAAGCAATGGATAATGGATAATTGAGAATGGAGAATTTTTTGCGGCGTAGCGGAGACAAATAACAACGAACAAATTTTTCCAATGACAGATGCTGACGAAAACAATTTAACAATAAAACGAAAATCAATCGTCATTCCGAGCGAAGCGAAGGAATCTGTTTTACCGTTCAGAAAACTTTCTGATTAAGATGAATAGCGTTGAACAACTTACCATGAACTGTTTTACCCAATTACAAATGATGATAATTCGTCAATTGAACAATACAACAATTAAAACAAAAGACGAAAAAACTCATCACCCATAACCGATTACCCATTACCGGTAACAATTCCGCAACAAATTACGTCGAAGCGCAGCGGAGATAAATAACATCGAACAACGAACAATAATTCCAAACGACAAATGACCGTCGAGAGCAATTTAACAATAAAACGAAAAACCGGAAACAAAAGACGAAAAAACTCATCACCCATAACCGATTACCCATTACCGGTAGCAACTCCGCAACAAATTACGTCGAAGCGCAGCGGAGACAAATTACTACCAATGACTGAATAATCGTAGAGCGACGATTTTAACTCCTTCTCCCTTCTTAATATCGTACAATCTTCAATTTAGAAACGCCTCCGTCGATCGAAATAAAAAACTTCACGCTTGCCGAGTCAAGATTTGGAGTTTCGTAAATTCCGTTTTTCTTATTGAACCCTTCCAATGATTTCGAAAAAAGCGCAGTCTCTCCCGCAACGCGGCAGCCGGCGTTTTCGGGAATGGCGATTTTCAAAGAAGAAGCTCCCGCGTCAATCGAAACATAAACGCTGTCGTAAAGCGAACCGAATTTAATATAAGATTTGCTCGCCCCGGCGTTCATATCAAACGATTTTATTTTGAATTTATCGAGATACAATTTTGACGAAGTGGCGCCGAGATTCAAGCGGATATTCCAAACCGGATTTTCATTCAGCTTAACTTCTATGTTGTTAAAATCGCCGTCGAAAATATCAAAACTCGATTCGAGCATTTTTATTCGAACCGACGCCGAAGAATCGTGATAAAAAGTTTTGAAAGAATATGAAACGCCGTCGCTTTTTGCAATCAATCGCGAAAGTGCCAAAGTGGTGTGTTCGATTCTCAATTTTCCTACGCCGGAGTTTATCTTTAAAGTCGCAGTCGATATCGAATCGTTATATTCGCTTTCGTAACGTTCGATTGAGAATTCGTCATTTTCAAAATCCTCGTCTTCCACAAACGACGGCGAAATCCAACCGTAAAGCAAAAGCGCTACGAAAATCCCGAATAAAATACTGATTATCGGACGGAAAAAAGTCCCTTTCACCAAAACGGAAATTCCCCAAAAAATCAAAATGAGGGGCCAAAGCTCGAACAGGGAATCGAACGTTGCGTAAAGATGCAGTCCGGCGTATTTATCGAGCATATAAAGAAAACCGAGCGTCAGAAGAAAAAATCCCCAGAAAAACTGCTCGTGCCGTTCGCGTTTTTTAACTTCTGTTGTCATCGTCTTTCCTCCTAATTGAATTCCAAATTAATAATCCGCCGAGAACAATTAAAAGTATCGGGAAGAAATCCCAAAAGTGGAAAATCGGAATATATCGGCGGAGAATGAAGAACAATCCTAAAGAGATAAGGATAATTCCTGCTGTAACTCTGCCGTTGTTTTTCTTCTGCGGCGCCGCTTGAGTTGACTCGGTTGTAGTTTTTCCTCCGGATTCTCCGTCCACAAATTCAGCTTCAATCGGATCGCCGTTTTCCGTTTCCGCGGATGAAAAATTGTTCGCCGGCAGCGGTTCTTCGGGAACGATTATCCATAGAATAATATAGAGAAGAAAACCGAGTCCGTTAACCAGCGTAAAGACGATAAAAAGAACTCGAACAATTACGGGGTCTATATTCAAGTATTCTCCGAGTCCAGCCGATACGCCTCCTATCACTCTGTTTCTTGATCGGTATAATCTTTCTTTCATGTCAACCTCGCTGATTGTTTGTAATGTTAGACGCAAAAAAACAAAAAATGTTTTATGAACTTAGATAATTAAGTTTGCAGCTTAATTTTCCCCGTTATCGCGAAGGAGTCCCGATTTATCGGGACGACTGCGGCGATCTGCCGCATTGTGCGCAAACTAATAGATCGCTTTACTTCGCTCGCGATGACGGAGAATTTTTTGGCTTGCTCGTTATAACTATAAAACGGATTGTAACGCAGATTGCTTAGCGCAGCGGGCAATCTGCGACGTTAATCCAAATAAAAAAACTTTCCCCATTTTACTTAACACAGATTGACCGTCCCGATTCGCAGTTCGCCCACCGGGCTCTGCGAGCAGAATTCCGCGGAAATGCCGAGCATAAATCGGGACTACTGTGTTATTGAAAGCGTAAATTTTCGTCTCCCTACCGATAAATTACAGAAAATGTTTTCCAGCCGACAAAAATAAATATTTCTCAATCGTAAATTAGTAAAACAAAAAGGCGGAATGAATGTATAACTTGCGCTCATTCAACCATACATCCATTCAATAATTCTTTTTGGGGATTGATTATTAATTGAGTGAATGATTTATAGTCCGGATATCTGATTATGTAAATTCGTCGTAATTGCAAAACGGTTTATTCATAGCTATTTTTATAGCTTAAAAATTTTTGGAGAATATGAAAACATTTCTTTGCCAAATAAATCCCACAATAGGGGATATCGAAGGAAACAAGGAGAAAATCCGCGAAGGATATTTGAAAGGCGTTAACGCCGGAGCGGATTTGGTAATCTTTCCCGAACTTTCAATCTGCGGTTACACTCCGCAAGATTTAATTGAGAAGAAAGAATTCAGAGAAGCCGTTTGGCAAGCTACCGAAGAACTCGCCGCGCAGACAAACGAAACCGGGCTTCTTTTCGGAACGATTTCCGAATACGACGAAAAGATCGGAACCGGAATTTACAATTCCGCCGCGCTTTGTTACGCCGGAAAGATTCAATTCGTTCAACATAAAACGCTGCTTCCGTATTACGACGTTTTCGACGAAGTGCGTTACTTCGAATCTGCAAAGGATGTTTTTATTCACGAATTCAAAGGGGAGAAACTCGGCGTCTCTATTTGCGAAGATATTTGGAACGACGCAGATTTTTGGTCAACCCGCAGATACAAAAACGATCCCGTTCAAATTCTGCTCGATAAAGGCGCGACATATTTAATCAACATTTCGGCAAGCCCCTATTCTTACGGAAGAAGGGAAGAGCGGAAGAAGATGCTTTCGGTTCTTACGAAGACAAACAATTTGCCGCTCGCTTACGTTTGCAACGTGGGCGCGCAAACCGATTTGGTTTTCGACGGCGCAAGCATGTGCTACAATTCTTCCGGCGAGCTTGTAAAAATCGGGAAAAGATACGAAGAAGATTTTTTCATGTTCGATTCCGCAGAAAATTACGAACCCGTTGAAAAGATAGAAGGAATTTTTGAAGAAGAAGTTTTAAACGCATTGATTTTGGGCGTAAAAGATTACGCGCGAAAAACCGGTTTCACAAAAGCGCTCGTCGGTTTAAGCGGCGGAATTGATTCGGCGATTGTGGCTTATATCGCCTATCGCGCGCTGGGGAAAGAGAACGTTCACGTTGTTGCGATGCCTTCGCAATATTCATCCGAAGGAAGCGTAACCGACGCGAACGCGCTGATTGAAAATCTCGGAATCTCTTCCGAGAACATTTCCATTCAACCCGTTTTCGAAAAAGCATTGGAAGTTTTGGAGCCGAGTTTCAAAAACCTTCCGCCGAATATCGCCGAAGAAAATATTCAAGCAAGAATACGCGGACTTTATTTAATGGCGCTTTCGAACAAGTTTAATTATATGCTGCTTACGACCGGGAACAAATCGGAAATCGCCGTCGGTTACGCAACGCTCTACGGCGATATGTGCGGCGCGCTCGCCGTCATTGGCGACGTTTACAAAACCGAAGTTTATAAATTGGCGGAATTCATTAATCGGGAAAAAGAAATTATTCCGCGCAACATTATTACAAAACCGCCGTCGGCGGAACTTCGTCCCGATCAAACGGATCAAGACTCGCTGCCGCCATACGATTTGCTCGACAAAATTTTAAGAATGTATTTGGAAGAATACAAAGAGTTTCACGCTATCGTAAAGGAAATAGGCGACGCGGAAGTAGTGCAATATGTTTTAAGCATGGTTGACAGAAACGAATTCAAACGGAAACAAGCCGCGCCGGTAATTCGCGTATCTTCAAAGGCGTTCGGCTACGGAAGAAGATTTCCGATTGTGCAAAAATGGAAAAGAAAAAATAATAAATAGAAAGAGGTAAAAATGTTCAAGAAATTTAGCGTTATGATGGTTCTGTTGGTTTTGGCTTTCGGGGTCAAAACGCCGGCGCAGTTATTCGGCGAAATGAAAACCGATCTTGTGAAAATCGAAGCGTTTTCTTCGTTCGATAAAGTTCAGCCGGGAATGGAATTGAAAATTGTTGTCGAAGGAAAAATTGACGAAGGATGGCACATCAATTCTCACACTCCGAAAGACGAGTTTTTAATTCCTACCGTTTTGGAACTGGGAAAGAACGAATCTTTTACATTGACGAACGTCGTATATCCGAAACACAAAGAAGTGAATTTCTCCTTTTCCGATAAGCCCGTGGCGGTTTACGAACGCGAATTCAAAATCGGCGGATTAGTGAAAATAGCAGACGACGCGCCGTTGGGAGAAGATTCGATTGTCGTTATCTTAAATTATCAAGCGTGCAACGACGCTTCGTGCATGGCGCCCAACGACGTAAAAACCGTTATTAAATTTAAAGTGGTGGATAACAAAACCGCAATCAACGAAATAAATCAGGAAAAGTTTTCCGGAATTGATATTGCCTACACTCCGCATGTTGAAGAAACGACCGACGACGAATCTTCGCTTGCCGACACTCTGGAATCAAGCGGTTTGCTCTTGAGTTTGTTTTTTGTTTTTCTCGGCGGACTGGCTTTGAACCTAACGCCGTGCGTTTATCCGCTTATTCCCATAACGATCGGTTACTTCGGCGGGCAAAGCGAAGGAAGCACAAAGCGTCTTTTCATGCTCGGCGTGGTTTACGTTTTGGGTATTGCGCTGACATATTCGGTGGTGGGCGTCGTAACCTCCTTAAGCGGCGCGATCTTCGGCGCTTTGCTTCAGAATCCGATTGTAATTTTAGTGGTCGCCCTTGTGTTGTTTGCGCTTTCGTTAAGCATGTTCGGTTTGTATGAATTTAAGTTCCCCGATTCTTGGGTGATGAAAGCCGGCGGCGCAAAATCCGGTATGTTCGGTTCTTTCTTTATGGGTTTGACGATGGGAATAGTCGCCGCTCCTTGTATCGGTCCTTTCGTGTTGGGGTTGGTAACTTACGTGGCAGCTAAAGGGGATCCGGTTTACGGTTTTTTGATGTTCTTCTTTTTGGCGGTCGGTTTGGGATTTCCCTATTTATTCCTCGCTCTCTTCTCCGGTAAAATCAAAAATCTTCCGCGGTCGGGAATGTGGATGGAATCGGTGAAACACATCTTCGGTTTTCTGTTGATCGGAATGGCAATCTATTTCATACTTCCGCTGCTGCCTAAAGATTTTCAAAGTTGGCTTCTTCCCGCCTACGGCGTTTTGATGGCTCTTTATCTTTTAATATTTGAAAGAGCTGCGGACAGCGTGAAAGGATTCTTCGTTTTCAAAATAGTTTTTTCGCTGGTTATTCTAGCCGTATCCGTTTACGCGCTCATCCCAAGCGAAGATCATTCGCCCGAATGGATTAAATACAGCGACGCGAAATATGAAGAAGCGCTGGCTAACGGAGACAAAATTTTCATAGATTTTTACGCCGATTGGTGCATCCCTTGCAAAGAGTTGGATCATATTACGTTTGCGGACGAAAAAGTGATTTCAGTTATGTCCGACTTTAAAAATTTCAAAGTGGATTTAACAAAATCCATGTCGGAAGAAAGCGAAAAGATCAGAGAAAAATTCAACATACGCGGGATGCCGACTTTGTTGATTTATGATACAAACGGCAAAGAAGTTAGGCGTTTAACTGGCTTTATTTCCCCCGATGAGTTCTTAAAAATAATTTCGGGCATAAAATAATTTAATTTTCTTTGCTATAAGAAAACGCTTTGTTATTTTTCATAACATTTTAAAAATTCACTTGTATCATTTTTAGGAAGAGATCTTAAATGGAAGAAGAAAACGGAAAAGAAGTTGAACAGTTGCAAGACGTAACTGTTATGTTTGCCGGAGATTCCGGCGACGGCATGCAGCTTACCGGATCGCAGTTCAGCAACACAACTGCCTTGCTTGGGAACGATCTTAATACGCTCCCGGATTATCCCGCGGAAATACGCGCTCCCGCCGGAACTATTTACGGCGTAAGCGGTTTCCAGCTGCATTTCAGTTCAAAAGATATTCACACTCCGGGCGATTCGCCCGATGTTTTGGTTGCAATGAACCCGGCGGCTCTTAAAAAGAATCTGCCGAATCTTAAACCGCACGCTATGATTATTGTTAACATAGACGCGTTCACGCAAAAAGGATTGAATCTTGCAAAGTATGAAAGCAATCCTATTGAAGACGATTCTCTGAAAGGCTTCAGGGTTATTCCGGTTCACATTTCGAAAATGACCGAAACCGCTTTGAAAGATACCGGCTTAAGCCCGAAAGATATCGCAAGAAGCAAAAACTTTTTTGCGCTTGGGATGATGTATTGGCTTTTCAACCGCCCGCTCGAACCTACTATGAAATGGGTGAACCAAAAATTCGGCAAAAAGCCGGTTTTAATCGACGCTAATATCAAAGCGCTTAAAGCCGGTTATTATTTTGGCGATACAGCCGAACTCTTCACGACAAGATATAAAGTCAACGCAGCTAAATTGCCCGCCGGAAAATATAGAAACATTTCCGGCAACGAAGCGACGGCAATGGGATTTGTTGCCGCGTCTTTATTGTCCGACAGAGAGTTGTTCCTCGGTTCTTATCCTATTACTCCGGCTTCGGAAATTTTGCAGTATCTCAGCAAATACAGAAACTATAACGTTTCCACGTTTCAAGCGGAAGACGAAATTGCCGGCGTTGTTTCAACAATCGGAGCCGCTTTTGCCGGTAAATTGGCAATCACTTCAACAAGCGGTCCGGGGCTTGCGCTTAAAACCGAAGCGGTCGGACTTGCGGTTATTACCGAATTACCTATTGTTGTGATTAATGTTCAACGCGGCGGTCCTAGCACGGGTCTTCCTACCAAAACGGAACAAGCCGATTTATTGCAGGCTATGTACGGACGGAACGGCGAAGCCCCCGTTGCGGTGGTTGCCGCTTCTTCGCCGAGCGATTGTTTTTACATGGCAATTGAAGCGTCGCGTATTGCGTTAAAACACATGACTCCGGTTATTCTTTTAACGGACGGATACATTGCCAACGGTTCCGAACCGTGGCGAATTCCTGAAGTTAGCGAATTGAAGAAGATTGAAGTTCCAAATCCTCCGGCTCCCGAAGATTATCAGCCGTATTTAAGAGATGAAAATCTTGTAAGACCTTGGGCCGCCGCCGGAACGCCGGGCTACGAACATCGTATCGGCGGATTGGAAAAAGCTAATATTACGGGCGACGTTAGTTATGATCCTGATAATCATGACGAAATGATTCGCATTCGCGAAGAGAAGGTTGAAAAAATTCAGAAATTCATCCCTGAACTTGAAGTTGACGGCGACGACGAAGGGGAACTTCTTGTTGTCGGATGGGGCGGAACTTACGGTTCTATTACCGACGCAGTTCATAAAGCCAGGGAAAAAGGATATAAAGTTTCTCACGCTCATTTCAGATATATCAATCCTATGCCAAAAAATACCGAGGAAGTTTTGAGAAGATTTAAAAAGGTTCTCGTTCCCGAAATTAACAAAGGGCAGTTGGCGATTTTAATTAGAAACAAATTCTTATTGCCTGTGATTCAGTATAACAGAGTCAGAGGATTGCCATTTAAATCTTCGGAGCTTGAAGATAAAATGATAGAATTACTTGGAGGAAAAAATGACTGATAACACAAAGATAAACGTTGAACCGTTAAAACCTAAAGATTTCTCCTCCGGACTTGACGTGCGTTGGTGCCCGGGTTGCGGCGATTATTCTATCCTTTCGCAAATTCAAAAAACATTTGCAAAAATAGGATATCAAAAACACGAACCGATTGTTATTTCCGGCATCGGCTGCTCAAGCAGATTTCCGTATTATTTATCTACGTACGGATTCCACGGTATTCACGGACGCGCGCCGGCATTAGCTTCCGGAACGACTCTTGCATTGCCCGACCATCCGGTGTGGGTTGCAACGGGCGACGGAGATTTGATGAGCATCGGCGGTAATCACTTTATTCACGCTTGCCGTAAAAATATGGATATTAAACTGCTTCTGTTCAACAACAGAATTTACGGATTGACTAAAGGACAATATTCACCGACGTCGGAAAAGGGAAAAATTACTAAAACCTCTCCTTACGGTTCGATTGATTATCCGTTTAATCCTATTTCATTAGCTCTCGGCTCCAATGCTACTTTTGTCGCAAGAACGGTCGATCGCGAACCGAAACACATGCAGCAAATATTCGAGAAAGCCTCTGAACATAAGGGAACGGCGTTTATTGAAATTTTCCAAAACTGCGTTATTTTTAACGACGGCGCTTTTGACGACGTTTCGAAAAAAGACGTTAAAGACGATCACATGCTGGTTCTCGAAGACGGTCAGCCGATGCTCTTTGGCAAAGAGAAAGAAAAAGGAATAATTCTCGACGGATTCGAGCCGAAAGCCGTTAATTTGAACGACGGTAAATATACGATTGATGATGTTATCGTTCATCATGAAAAAGATGAAAGCGGAATCTTAGCCTTCATCTTGGCTCACATGACTGATAATCCCAACCTTCCTACGCCGGTAGGCGTTTTCAGAAGCATAAGAAAACAAACTTACGGCGAAGCTTTGCAGGAGCAAATAAAAAACGTTACTGAAGAGAAAGGAAAAGGGACTCTGGAAATGCTTTTAAGCGAAGGAAATATCTGGGAAGTAAATTAGTAATTAATGATTGCTACAAATCCAAAGGCTGTTTGAATTTATTCAGGCAGCCTTTTTTATTCGAAAAAATACTTGCATTTTCTTGAAAGAATTGATATTTTTGATGCTCGTTAATATTTGACATTTTGAAAATTACCGGGGCAGGCGCCGAAGTAGGAGAGTCGGGGCGGACTGTAAATCCGTTGGCAACGCCTGAGGGGGTTCGATTCCCTCCCTGCCCACATAAGAATGAAGGATGAAGGAGAATATACCCAAACCTATTCGCTTACTTCGTCAGTCATATCCTTTTTTCAGAATTTTTACTAGCGGGAGTAACTCAGCTGGCTAGAGTCACAGCCTTCCAAGCTGTTGGTCGCGGGTTCGAATCCCGTCTCCCGCTCATGAGTTTTTCAGCGTACATACTGAAAAGCGAGAAAGCTGATGTTTATTATATCGGCTCGACGGAGGATGTTCTAAAAAGATTGGAAGTTCATAATAGTCCGAAAGCCCGGTGGACGAAAAAATATCAACCGTGGGTTTTGGAGTATCATGAAGAGTTTGAAACTCGAAGCGAAGCGGTTAAAAGAGAGAGATTTCTAAAATCGCTGAAAGGAGTAAAGAGGAAACTCGATAAGATAAAATCGGGAGAACTCTAAATTAGCGGCAAGAGTCATCCCGCCGTGCGGGATTGGTCGCGGGTTCGAATCCCGTCTCCCGCTCTAGTTTTTAGCGGGTTTCCCGAAGAATCGGGATCTCCCGCTCATGAGTTTTTCAGCGTACATACTGAAAAGCGAGAAAGCTGATGTTTATTATATCGGCTCGACGCAAGATGTTCTAAAAAGATTGATAGGGTTTACATTATTTTGTAAATAAAAAGAGAGCTGGATATCAGACATTTCTGTCATTCCCGCGAAAGCGGGAATCCATTTATAATCTTTCTTTATTGTTGCAAGATGTAAACAATAATTTAACAATTACTAGCTGACGTAGCTCAGTCGGTAGAGCACATCCTTGGTAAGGATGAGGTCACCGGTTCAATCCCGGTCGTCAGCTCAAAAAGTTTTAAGATTAAATTTTTTACGGAGCTTAAAAATGGCTAAAGCAAAAAACGCAAGACAGACAATTATACTTGAAAGTACGGCAAAAACCGGATACAGATATACGACGACAAAAAATAAACGCAACCATCCGGCAAGGGTCGAATTTAAAAAATACGATCCGGTTGTTCGCAAGCACGTGGTTTTTAAGGAAACTAAATAAAATATTTTATACGTCAGTGGCTCAATTGGTAGAGCAGCGGTCTCCAAAACCGCAGGTTGGGGGTTCGAGTCCCTCCTGACGTGCAAATAACAAACTGATAGAGATTATGAAAGAAAAAATTCAAAAAATTTTTACCGACGTTGTCAAGGAAATGAAAAAAGTTACTTGGCCGACGAAAGATGAATTAAAAGAATCTACTTCGGTTGTGATTGTTGTAGTTCTTTTATTTGCCGCTTTTACTTATGTAATTGATATGGCGCTAAACGAAATCTTAAAAGGAATTTTTTAATCGTGGATGAAAATTTAGGAAAATGGTACGTTGTCAGAACCTTCTCGGGGCACGAGAATAAGGTTAAAAACCTAATAGACGCCGAACTTCAGGAAAATGAAGAATTGCGCGCAAGAATCCATGAAGTGTTGGTTCCCACGGAGAAAGTTTTTGTCGTAAAAGACGGAAAGAAGCGTACCAAAACAAAAAATTTCTTTCCAGGTTATATTTTAGTAAATGCCGACCTTGATTTAAAGGTAACGGATTTTATTGTGAATACTCCTTCGGTAATGGGTTTTCTGGGACAAGGAAACAAACCGAATCCGCTTCAGCCTTCCGAAGTGAAAAGAATCGTAGGACGCATTACGCAAAACAGCGAAACCGAAAGAACCGAAACAATATTCAGAACGGGCGACTTAGTTAAAATTGTCGATGGTCCGTTCAATAATTTTTCGGGAGTAGTTCAGGAAGTAAACGAAGATAAAATGAAAATAAAAGTTACGGTCTCAATTTTCGGGCGGAACACCCCTGTTGAATTGGATTTTGTACAAGCAGAATTAGAAAAATAAAATAACAAGGTAAAACAATGGCTAAAAAGATTGAAGGTTACATCAAACTCCAGATCCCGGCGGGTCAAGCTAATCCTTCGCCTCCCGTAGGCCCCGCGTTAGGTCAAAAAGGCGTTAACATAATGGAGTTTTGTAAGCAGTTCAACGCAAAAACTGCGGACAAAGCAGGTTTGATTATTCCTGTTGTCATTACTGTTTACAAAGATAAATCGTTTACATTCATTACTAAAACTCCTCCGGCGGCCGTTCTTATCAAAAAATCAATTGATTTGGAAAAAGGCTCGGGCGAACCGAATAAAGTTAAAGTAGGGAAAATTACAACCGAGCAATTAAAAGAAATTGCCGAAGCAAAAATGCCCGATTTAAATGCAAATGATATTGATAACGCTATTAGAATTATTGCAGGAACCGCCCGCAGCATGGGCGTAGTAGTCGAAGATAACTAACAAAAGAAATTTAATTGGTAAGGATATGAAACTGTCAAAAAGAATGAAAGAAATCCGAGAGAAAGTTAACCTTGAAAAAGAATACTCTCTTGAAGATGCAATACAGACTTTGAAAGATTTTTCAAAAGTAAAATTTACCGAGTCTTTGGATTGCGCTATAAGATTGGGCGTTGATCCGAGACACGCCGACCAAATGGTAAGAGGAACAGTTTCTCTGCCCCACGGAACCGGAAAAACCGTTAAGGTCTTAGTATTTGCTAAGGGAGACGCGGTTCAGCAGGCTCTTGACGCAGGCGCGGAATACGCAGGCTTTGAGGAGTTTATTGAAAAGGTTAAAGGCGGATGGGCTGATATCGACGTTGTGATTGCAACTCCCGATACGATGTCGGAAGTTGGTAAGTTGGGGCGTATTTTAGGTCCCCGCGGTTTGATGCCGAATCCGAAAAGCGGAACGGTTACAAAAGACGTAGCAACCGCCGTAACGGAAGTTAAAGCCGGTAAAATTGAATTCCGCGTTGACAAAACCGGCATCATCCATGTCTCGCTCGGCAAACTTAATTTCAGCAGCGAACAGCTTGTTGATAATACGCTTGCCTTCATTACAACGATAATAAAATTAAGACCTTCGTCTGCAAAAGGAACTTACGTGAAGAGTCTTTATTTATCGAGCACAATGGGACCCGGCTTGGAAATTTCGAAGGATGAGATTAGCTCTATAAAATAAAAAATTTTACGCACTCTAAATAAATGCTTCAAAAAAACCTAATTAAAAGGAAAAGTAAAATAGGGTAATCATGAACAAAACAGAAAAAGCTGAAGTTATTGCGGAGATTGTAGAGAATATTAAAGGTTGCACGGCTATTTTCTTAGTCGATTATCACGGGGTTAATGTAGAAGACATTATCCAGCTTCGCCGTGAATTCCTCAAAGAAGACCTTAAATATATCGTTTACAAAAATACCCTTTTGAAAAGAGCGTTTGATGAAATTGGCGGATTCGAAGAATTCAACGAAAGATTGATTGGAATGACCGGCGTTATTTTTGCCGGAGAAAACTTTGTAGCGCCCGCCAAAACCATCAAAAAATATTACGACGCTTCAAAAAAATTCAATTTCAAAGGGAGTTACATTGACGGTCAGTTTTACGACAGCGATAAGCTTGACCTACTTGCTTCTATGCCTACTAAGGATGAAGTTATGGCAAGCATCGTCGGTAGTATCAGCGCGCCTGCTTCAGGTATCGTTGGAGCCATCAATGCGGTAATGAGAGATATTGTTACGCTTGTTGATGAAATCAGCAAGAAAAAAGCCGCTTAAATAAGATTATTAAAAAATAAAATAATACAGGAGTATTAGAAATGTCAGAAAAAATTGAAAAGATTGTTGAAGAGATCAAACAACTTACATTAGTTGAAGCCTCCGAATTAAAACAAGCATTGGAAGATGAATTTGGCGTCACGGCTGCCGCTCCGGTAGTTATGGGCGCGATGCCTGCCGGCGGAGAAGCTGCCGTAGCCGAAGAAAAAACCGAATTTGACGTTATTTTAGCCGGAATCGGCGACAAGAAAATCAACGTTATTAAAGTTGTTCGCGCGCATACGGGGCTTGGATTAAAAGAAGCTAAAGAACTTGTTGATTCCGCTCCTAAAGCCGTTAAAGAAGGCGCAACTAAAGAAGAAGCCGAAACAATCAAAAAAGAACTTGAAGAAGCTGGAGCTACCGTAGAACTTAAGTAAGTTTTCGGTAAAAAAAGTAATTCAAAATTCTGCAAAAAGTGGTAATATGGGATTAAAAAACCGTTTACCACTTTTATTGCATTTTAAAACAGAGTATAAAACAACAATTTTTCTTTTAATGGAGGCCGGGATTGGATAACTATAAAAAGAACAAAAAAAACAACAGAATAACTTTTGCATCCATTTCTCCTGCAATTGAATATCCTGATTTACTAAATATTCAATTAGAAGCATTCGAAGATTTTCTTCAGTTAAAAACTCCGCCAGCTAAACGGGTTGATAAAGGTCTTCAAAGTGTTTTTAAAACAAATTTCCCGATTCTTGATAATAAAGAATTTTACCGGTTAGATTTTATAAACTATGCGGTTGAACAACCGCGATACAGCATTGAGGAATGCGCTGAAAGAGGTTTAACGTACAGCGCGCCGCTAAAAGCAAAATTACGTCTTTCAACTCGCGAAGACGCAAGCGAAGAATTTGTTAATACGGTTGAACAAGAAGTTTATTTGGGAAATCTTCCGTTTATGACGGAAAGCGGAACTTTTATTATCAACGGCGCCGAAAGAGTTATCGTAAGTCAGCTGCACCGTTCTCCCGGCGTGGCATTTTCACAAACGGTTCACCCGAACGGAACGCCTCTTTATGCGGCAAGAATTATTCCTTTCCGCGGTTCGTGGGTTGAATTTGCCACGGACATCAATCATGTAATGTATATCTATATTGACCGCCGTAAAAAATTCCCCGCAACTACTTTGCTTAGAGCGCTTGGTTATGAAACCGGCGAAGCGATATTGAATCTTTTCAACTTAGTTGAAGAAGTTTCCGTGAAAGACTTAAATGTTAGAGAACATTACGGTCGCCATGCCTCAAAAGATATTATAGATTTGTCAACCGGTGAAATCTACGCTCAAAAAGACGAACAGTTGAATGAAGAGAGTATTGAATTGATTCAAAATTCGACAATCAAAAAAATTGAACTTATTACGGATGAAACAACATTCGAGCAAGATTTAATTATCAATACTCTTAAAAAAGACACTTCGCTTACAAGAGAAGAAGCGTTGTTTGCTATTTACAGACAACTCAGAACCGGCGAAGCGCCCGATTTGGAAACAGCCGAAGGGTTAATTGAAAAATTGTTTTTTAATGAAAAACGTTACGACCTCGGCGAAGTCGGGCGTTTTAGAATGAATGATAAATTAGGACTTGATATTCCGCGCGACGTTAGAGTTTTGACGATTGAAGATATTATTGCGATTATGAAAAACATAATCTATTTGAAAGACGGAAATATCAACGTTGACGATATAGATCACCTTGGCAACAGAAGAGTAAGAACGGTCGGCGAACAGCTTATGCAGCAGTTCAATGTCGGTTTGGCAAGAATGTCCCGCACAATTCGCGAAAGAATGAATATGCGCGACACCGAAAATATGCAGCCGCAGGATTTGGTTAACGCAAGAACAATTACCAGCGTTATTAATGCGTTCTTCGGAACAAACCAATTATCGCAGTTTATGGATCAGACAAACCCGCTTTCCGAAACCACTCACAAAAGAAGAGTTTCGGCGTTAGGACCCGGGGGGCTTACCCGCGAGCGAGCCGGTTTTGAAGTGCGCGACGTTCACCACACGCATTACGGTCGCCTTTGCCCGATTGAAACTCCCGAAGGACCGAACATCGGTCTTATTTCTTCGTTAACAATTTACTCGCGCGTAAACGACTACGGTTTTTTGGAAACGCCTTATTCAAAGGTTAAAAACGGAAAAGTTTCAAAAGAAGTTGAATACCTCAGCGCGGACGAAGAAGACGAGTTTACAATTGCGCAGGCAAACGCGCCGCTGGACGAACAAGGAAGATTTGTAAACGAAAGAGTAAAATGCCGTCATAAAGGCGAATTTCCGGTTGTTGCGCCTTCGGAAATTCATTACATGGACGTCGCTCCTTCGCAAATCGTTTCCGCGGCGGCCGCTTTGATTCCGTTCCTTGAACATGACGACGCTAACCGCGCTTTGATGGGCTCGAACATGCAGCGTCAAGCGGTTCCGCTTTTAATTCCCGAAGCGCCGATTGTCGGCACCGGAATGGAATATAAAATTGCGCACGATTCCCGCTCGATAAAAATTGCCGAATCTAACGGCGTTGTTGAATATGTTGACGCTACAAAAATAGTCGTGAAATATGACGTCAATCCCGATAGCTTTGAAGCTTTAACTACATTTGACGAAGAAAGACGCGTTGAATACAGATTGCGGAAATTTACCGGAACCAACCAGGAAACTTGCTTCAACCAGCGTCCGATTGTAAAAAGAGGACAGAAAGTGAAAAAGGGACAAGTTCTTGCAGACGGGCCTGCAATCGATAAAGGAGAGTTGGCGCTTGGCAAAAACGTTTCCGTTGCATTCATGCCTTGGCGCGGTTATAACTTTGAGGACGCTATCATCATCAGCGAAAAATTAGTAGCCAACGATGTTTTCACTTCAATTCATATCGAAGAATTTGAATTGCAGGTAAGAGAAACAAAACGGGGCGAAGAAGAACTTACAAGAGATATCCCTAACGTCAGCGAAGAAGCTACGAAGAATCTCGACGAATACGGAATCATCCGCGAAGGCGCCGAAGTTAAAGAAGGCGATATCCTTATCGGCAAGATTACTCCGAAAGGAGAATCCGACCCGACTCCGGAAGAGAAATTACTTAAAGCTATTTTCGGCGATAAAGCCGGCGACGTAAAAGACGCGTCTTTGAAAGCGCCTCCGGGACTGAAAGGAACCATTATCAAAACCCGCCTCTTTGCAAGAAAGAAAAGGGACGTGGAATCTAAAAGAACAGAGAAAAAAGAACTTGAAAAATTAGAGATGAAATATGACAGGCAATACCGGCATTATTACGGAAAACTTGTCGAGAAATTAACAAAAATAACTTCCGGTAAATCGACGGTCGGAATCAGAGACCTTGACGGTTCGCTTGTTATTCGCAAGGGAACTGCGCTGAAGGATTCTACTTTTGCAGATTTTGAAGACGTAACAAAATTAGATTCTACGCTGGAATGGTTTGACGACGAACAAACCAACGAAATGATAAAGATTCTTTATGATAATTATTTCGAAATGAAATCGAAACTGGAAGAAAATTACAAACGCGAAAAATTAAATATTCAAAGCGGCGACGAATTGCCTCCGGGAATCGTTCAACTGGCTAAAGTTTATGTTGCTAAAAAACGTAAACTTTCAGTCGGCGATAAAATGGCTGGACGTCACGGAAACAAAGGCGTTGTCGCAAAAATAGTTCCCGTTGAAGATATGCCCTACCACGAAGATGGAACTCCGGTTGATATCGTTCTAAATCCTCTTGGCGTGCCTTCGCGAATGAACATCGGTCAGTTGTATGAAACAGCCCTCGGTTGGGTCGGTAAAAGTATCGGAGTGAAATTCGAAACGCCGATTTTCGACGGCGCTAAAATCAAGGATATCGAAAGAATCCTTGCGGGAAACGGCGTTGAACCGGGCGGAAAAACGACGCTTGTAAACGGAAGAACAGGGGAAAAATTCCATCAGAAAGTAACTTGCGGCTTTATCTATATGTTGAAACTTGGTCATATGGTTGATGATAAACTGCACGCGCGGTCGATTGGACCGTATTCTCTGATTACTCAACAGCCGCTCGGCGGTAAAGCCCAGTTCGGCGGTCAGAGATTTGGCGAGATGGAAGTATGGGCGTTGGAAGGTTATGGCGCCGCTTATACGCTTCAGGAAATCTTAACAATCAAGAGCGACGACGTTACCGGAAGAGCTAAAGCTTACGAGTCGATTGTTAAAGGGGAAAATTTCCAAAGTCCGAGCGTTCCCGAATCCTTTAACGTTCTTATTAAAGAACTTCAAGGGTTGGGATTAAATATCAAAATAAACTGATGATGTGCTCATTTAACTTTTTAAGGAGAATGAAATGAGATTTAGAACACAAGAGAATAAAATTAAAAACATCGAAAAGCTTACTATTAGTTTAGCGAGTCCGGATGATATTTTGGGTAGATCGCATGGCGAAGTTACAAAACCGGAAACGATTAACTACAGATCTTTTCGTCCGGAAAAAGACGGTCTTTTCTGCGAAAAGATTTTCGGTCCGGTGAAAGATTGGGAATGCGCCTGCGGTAAGTATAAGGGAATTAGATATAAAGGAATTGTTTGCGACAGATGCGGCGTTGAAATAACTCAGAAAAATGTTCGCAGAGACAGAATGGGGCATATCGCTCTTGCCGTTCCGGTTGTTCACATTTGGTTTTTTAAAGCTCTTCCTTCCAAAATAGGCAATATCATTGGAATGACTACTAAAGAACTTGAAAAGATAATTTATTATGAATCTTATGTTGTGCTTAATCCCGGCATTACCGGTTTGAGCAAGAAGGATTTGATTTCGGAAGATCAGTATTTTGAAATATTAAACACTTTGCCTCACGATAACGACGCTCTTGACGGCAACGACCCGAATAAATTTGTCGCCGTTATTGGCGGTCAGGCTGTGAAAGAATTGTTGAAACAAGTTCCTATCGAAGAAACTTTTCAAGAATTAAAAGAAAGATTAAACGGCGAAACTTCGCAGCAAAAAAGAAACGATTTATTAAAACGACTAAGAGTTTTGGAAGCGTTTCGTCCGCACGAAGGAAAAGTAATGAATAAACCGGAATGGATGGTAATGAGTATCGTTCCGGTGATTCCGCCCGAATTGAGACCTTTGGTTCCGTTGGAAGGCGGTCGTTTTGCAACAAGCGATTTAAATGATTTATATAGAAGAGTAATCATCCGCAACAATCGACTGAAAAGATTGATTGACATAAAAGCTCCCGAAGTGATTCTGAGAAACGAAAAAAGAATGCTTCAGGAAGCGGTGGACGCGTTGTTCGATAATTCGCGCCGTTCGAGCGCCGTTCGCAGCGACGGAAACCGACCGCTTAAATCATTGAGCGACATGCTAAAAGGTAAACAGGGAAGATTCCGTCAGAACTTATTAGGAAAAAGAGTTGACTATTCGGGGCGTTCGGTTATTGTTGTTGGTCCCGAACTCAAGCTTCACCAGTGCGGACTTCCAAAAGATATGGGGGTTGAATTATTCAAACCTTTTATAATTAGAAAACTTATTGAACGCGGAATTTACAAGACTGTAAAAAGCGCCAGAAAAGCGGTTGACAGAAAAGAACCGGTTATTTGGGACATTCTTGAAAAGCTTATTCAAGGACATCCCGTTCTTCTTAACCGCGCGCCTACGCTTCACAGATTGGGTATCCAGGCTTTTCAGCCGAAATTAATCGACGGAAAAGCTATTCAGCTTCATCCGATGGTTTGTACTCCGTTCAACGCCGACTTTGACGGCGACCAAATGGCGGTTCACGTGCCTCTTTCGTTTGAAGCCAGATTAGAAGCTTCTCTTTTAATGCTTTCAAGTCACAACATACTTTCGCCTCAAAACGGAAGCCCGATCGTCGTTCCTACTCAGGATATCGTTCTCGGATGCTACTATTTGACGAAAGTTCGCCCCGAGGCTAAAGGGGAGGGAATGAAATTTAACGATCCCGAAGAAGTGATGATTGCCCATGATACCGGAATACTCGATCTTCATGCAAAAATAGGTCTGAGAATTAATGGCGAAATTGTTGAGACAACCACGGGGCGCGTAATATTTAACGAAATAGTTCCCAAAGAAATCGGTTTCTTCAACGAATTGCTCGTTAAGAAAATTTTCAGCGGGTTTATTTATAAAATGTTTGTGCAGCTCGGTAATAAAAGAACGGCTGAATTTTTGGACGATCTGAAAGAACTCGGTTATACCTACGCAACGAAAGCCGGAATTTCAATTAGCTTTAGCGACATGGTTATTCCCGATGAAAAAGAAAATTTAATCTTAGAGTCAAACAAAAAAGTCGCCGAAATTTTAGACGAGCACGAACAAGGTCTTATTACCGACGCCGAAAGATATAACAAAATCATTGACGTTTGGACGCATACAACAAACAATGTGAGCCGTTCGCTGATGAACAGACTTAAAACCGATCAAAACGGATTCAACTCGCTTCATATGATGGTTGACTCGGGCGCGAGAGGCTCGCAAGAGCAGGTTCGCCAGTTAGCCGGTATGAGAGGGCTGATGATGAAACCGCAAAAAAGTTTGACCGGACAATCGGGCGAAATTATTGAAAACCCGATCGTCGCTAACTTTAAAGAAGGTCTTTCGGTGTTAGAATATTTTATTTCCACTCACGGCGCTCGTAAAGGTCTTGCCGATACCGCTCTTAAAACCGCCGACGCCGGTTATCTTACACGTAGATTAACCGACGTTGCTCAGGATATTATTATTTCCGAAATTGATTGCGGCACAATTAGAGGCGTTGACATTACCGCGTTGAAAGATGTTGAGTTGGAAAGAGAGCCGTTGGCCGAACGTATTATCGGTAGAACCGCTCAGGAAGACGTTTATGATCCGAGAACCGATGACCTTATTGTTGAAGCGGGTGAAATTATTACGGAAGATTTTGCCGAAAGAATTGACGACGCGAATATTGATTCCGTTTTTATTAGAACGGTGTTAACTTGCGATTCAAAACGCGGAGTTTGCGCTAAATGCTACGGAAGGAACTTAACGACAGGCAGACTCGTTGAAGTCGGCGAAGCGGTTGGCATCATTGCCGCTCAGTCAATCGGCGAGCCCGGAACTCAGCTTACTCTTCGTACTTTCCACTTGGGCGGAACTTCTTCGCGTATTGCTAGTCAGTCGCAAGTTGAATCGAACGTGGAAGGCACGGTTAAATATGATAAAATTAACTTTGTTGAAAAAACAGACTTTTTCGGAAAAGTAAAAGTGGTTACCGGACGCCGCGGCGCGATTGGCGTCTTTGACGAAGACGGAAGACAAACGAAACGTTTTGAAATTCCCTATGGCGCCGAGCTTATGGTGGAAGACGGACAGCTGATTAAAAAGGGACAAGCTCTTTACAATCACGATCCGTACAACGCATTGATTTTAACGGACAAAGGCGGATACGTTCAGTTTGTTGATTTGGTTGACGCCGTTACGTTAAATCAAATTGCAGACGAGCACACGGGACACGTTCAGAAAGTCGTTATCGAATCCAAAGATAAAACGTTAACGCCAAGCATCAAAGTTGTCAGCGAAAACGGCGAAGAGAAAATCTTCAACTTGCCTACGGGCGCTTATCTTTCCGTTGAAGAAACCGAAAAGGTGCAGCCGGGAACAATTCTTGCGAAGATTTCAAAACAAACTTCCAAAACGCGAGATATCACCGGCGGTCTTCCAAGAGTTACGGAGCTTTTCGAAGCGCGCAGCCCGATGGACCCCGCAGTTGTTTCCGAAATTGAAGGCATTGTGAAATTCGGAGCCAGAAAAAAAGGTTCGAGAGAAATTATTGTCGAGTCATTAGACGGTCTCGATCAAAAAGTATATAACGTCGCTTACGGAAAACATATTCTTGTCCAAGAAGGCGATGAAATTCCCGCGGGCGAAAAAATTACCGACGGACCTATTGATCCTCATGATATCTTGAAAATTAAAGGAACAAATGCCGTTCAAGAATATCTTGTGAATGAAATTCAGGACGTTTATCGTCTTCAGGGCGTTAAAATCAACGATAAACATATTGAAATTATTGTAAAACAAATGCTGCAGAAATTAAGAGTTATCTCTCCCGGCGACACCAGATTTATCGATGAAGACCTAATTCACAGAGTAATCTTTAGGGAAGAAAACGAAAAAGTCAGCAATATGGTTTTCGTTGAAGAACCGGGCGACGCAAAAGTTGCGCCTGGAACTTTATTGTCAAGAGCAAAAGTTCGCGAAATTAATTCCGACCTTGCGCGTAAAGAAAAAGAAAAAATGAAAACAAGACCTTCTGAACCGGCGACATTTGACAACGTTCTGCTCGGTATTACGCAAGCAGCTCTTCAAACGGAAAGTTTCTTATCCGCCGCATCATTCCAGGAAACTACTAAAGTATTAACCAATGCGGCAACGGCTGCGCGAGTTGATACACTCAACGGTTTAAAGGAAAATGTTATTATGGGTCACTTGATTCCAGCGGGAACGGGACTCAAGAAATACAAAGAAATCATTCTTGCCGACGAGGAAAAAAAGGAAGAAGTTGAAGTAACCGAAGAAAAAACCGAAGAGGTCGGTGATAAAGAGAAAACGGAGTAAAATATTAGTAAATGACTTCTTGACAAAGAAAAAGATTATTTCTATATTGAGAGTCTGAATTTTATTTGATTATTTAAAATTTTTTGGAGGAAATACGTGCCAACAATAAGCCAGTTGGTTAGAAAAGGACGCAAAGTAATAACCAGCAAGAGCAAGGCTCCTGCGTTGCAGAACTGTCCGCAAAAGCGTGGAGTTTGTACAAGAGTTTATACGACTACTCCTAAGAAACCTAACTCAGCCTTGCGTAAAGTAGCGAGAGTTAGATTAACAAACGGTATTGAAGTAACTGCTTATATTCCAGGCGAAGGTCATAACTTGCAGGAGCACTCGATTGTAATGATCAGAGGCGGCAGGGTGAAAGACTTGCCCGGAGTAAGATATCATATCATTCGCGGAACGCTTGATACGAGCGGCGTTGACGATAGAAAAAGAAGCAGATCTAAATACGGAACTAAGAAACCAAAAAAATAAGTATTGAATTATGAGAAAACGTAGAGCCGAAAAGAGATTTATTAAACCCGATCCAAAATACAACGACGTATTGGTGGCAAAATTTATCAATTATATTATGTGGGACGGAAAAAAATCCGTTACAAGAAAAGTCGTTTATGAAAGTTTTGATTTGATTGAAAAGAAGACAAAGCAAAACCCGCTCGATATTATGAAAAAAGCTGTTGCAAACGTTCAGCCGCTGGTTGAAGTCCGCAGCCGCAGAGTCGGCGGCGCGACCTATCAAGTTCCGATGGAAGTAAGACCGGAAAGAAGAATAGCTTTGGCGCTCAGATGGATTAGAACATATTCGAGAGACAGAAAAGACAGATCGATGGCTGCAAAATTAGCGGCTGAATTAATTGCCGCTTCTAACGGAGAAGGCTCGTCGGTTAAGAAAAAAGAAGATACGCATAGAATGGCGGAAGCGAATAAAGCGTTCGCCCACTTTAGATGGTAAGGAAGGGATTGGATTTTTTATAGATGGCAAAGAAAAGAGTTGACATATCGAAGGTTAGAAACATAGGTATAATGGCGCATATTGACGCCGGTAAAACTACTACCACGGAAAGAATTTTATATTATACCGGCAAAGTGCATCGCATAGGAGAAGTTCACGACGGCGCGGCTACAATGGATTGGATGGAGCAGGAAAAGGAAAGAGGAATAACTATTACCAGCGCCGCTACGACTGCTTATTGGAAAGAACACGAAATAAATATTATTGATACGCCCGGTCATGTGGATTTTACCGTGGAAGTGGAAAGATCTTTACGCGTCCTTGACGGCGCTATTGCTCTTTTCTGCGCCGTGGGCGGCGTTGAACCGCAGTCGGAAACCGTTTGGAGACAAGCTGATAAATATAAAGTTCCGAGAATTGCTTTCGTTAATAAAATGGATAGAACAGGCGCCGATTTTTATCACGCGGTTCAAATGATGAAAGACAGACTTCATGCAAATGCCGTTCCTATTACTCTTCCAATCGGCGCGGGAGATTTATTTGCCGGCGTTATCGATCTGATTAATATGAAAGCGCGTATGTATCATGATGAAACTCTCGGCGCAACTTTTACGGATATTGATATACCGCAGGATTTATTGCCGGTTACGGAAAAATACAGAACTTTGATGCTTGAAGCCGTTTCCGACGTTGATGATTCGCTGCTGGAAAAATATGTTGACGGTGAAGAGATTACTCCCGAAGAGATATCAAGAGTTCTTCGTCAAGCGACTTTGGAACTCAAAATTGTTCCCGTGCTTTGCGGTTCGTCATTCAAGAATAAAGGCGTTCAAAAATTATTGGATACGGTTATTGAATATTTACCGTCGCCTCTCGATACGCCGGAACTTCATGTTCACCATGCTCATCATGACGACGTAGTAAGAAAAATTGACGTTACGGAAAAATTTACGGCTTTAGCTTTCAAAATAATGACGGATCCTTACGTAGGCAAATTGACTTATATAAGAGTCTATTCCGGAAGATTGGAAGCGGGATCATATATTTATAACGCGGTTTCAGAGAAAAAAGAAAGAGTCGGCAGAGTTTTAAGAATGCATGCTAATCACCGCGAAGATTTGGAATTTGTAAGAGCGGGCGATATTGCCGCTATTGTCGGGTTAAAACATACTAGAACGGGCGATACGCTTTGTACTCCCGACGATCCTGTGTTCCTTGAAAAAATGGCTTTCCCCGAACCTGTTATTCAGATTGCAATTGAACCTAAAACAAAAGCGGATCAAGATAAATTATCTGAAGCTTTGACAAAATTATCGGACGAGGATCCGACTTTCAAAGTTAAGGTTGACGACGAAACAGGACAGACTCTTATCAGCGGAATGGGCGAGTTGCATCTCGAAATTCTTGTTGATAGGATGAAAAGAGAATTTAAAGTTGAAGCAAATGTTGGAAGACCTCAAGTAGCTTATCGCGAAACAATAACGAAAGACGTTGTTTCCGAAGCGAAATTTGCTAAACAAAGCGGCGGTAGAGGAAAATATGGTCACGTAATAATAGATTTAGGACCGAACGAACAAGGCAAAGGATTTACTTTTGAAAATGCAATCGTCGGCGGTTCTATTCCAAGAGAATATATTCCCGCCGTTGCCAAAGGAATTGAAGACGCGCTTAAAAACGGCGTTATTGCAGGATTCCCCGTTGTTGATATCAAAGTTACATTGAAAGACGGTTCATACCACGATGTTGATTCGGATGAAATATCTTTTAGAGTTGCCGGTTCAATGGCGTTCCGCGACGGAGCTAAAAAAGCCGGTCCGGTTATTTTAGAGCCGATTATGGATGTGGAAGTAACGACTCCGGAAGAATATCTCGGCGATGTAATGGGCGATCTTAATTCCCGCAGAGGAAAAATAAGCGGTTTTACAGCTAGAAAAGACGCTCAGTTAATCAAAGCAAATGTTCCTTTGGCTGAAATGTTCGGGTACGCAACCATTTTAAGATCAATGACGCAGGGAAGAGCGATTTACACAATGCAGTTTTCGCATTATTCCGAAGTCCCTAAATCAATTTCGGAAGAAATTTCGGAAAAAAATAGAACGTCAACCGCTGAATCTGTATAAATTTATCATGAATAACAAATTGAAAAATAAGAAGGAGTAAACGATGGCAAAAGAAAAATTTGATCGGAGTAAGCCGCACGTAAATATTGGTACTATTGGTCACGTTGACCATGGTAAAACTACTCTTACTGCTGCAATTACTATGGCTTTGGCTAAAAAAGGTTTATCGGAAGTCAGAACTTTTGACAGTATTGACAATGCGCCGGAAGAAAGAGAACGCGGTATTACAATCGCAACAGCGCACGTTGAATACTCAACCGCTAACAGACACTATGCGCATGTTGACTGTCCCGGTCACGCTGACTACGTCAAAAATATGATTACGGGCGCCGCTCAGATGGACGGAGCAATTTTGGTCGTTGCCGCAACGGACGGTCCTATGCCTCAGACAAGAGAGCATATCTTGCTTGCGCGTCAGGTTGGCGTTCCTAGAATAGTTGTATATATGAATAAAGTCGATTTAGTTGACGACGAAGAATTGATTGAATTAGTTGAAATGGAATTAAGAGATTTGTTAAATGAATACGAATTCCCTGGAGACGAAATTCCCATTATTAAAGGTTCGGCTTTGCAGGCTTTAGAAGCCGCTTCCGACGCCGACGTTCCAGCTGACGACGAAAGACTTAAATCCATTTGGGAACTTATGGACGCTGTTGACGAATATATTCCGTTGCCGGAACGCGACGTTGACAAACCTTTCCTTATGCCTGTTGAAGACGTTTTCTCGATCACCGGTCGCGGAACGGTCGCCACCGGCAGAGTGGAAAGAGGCGAAGTTAAATTAGGCGCTGAAATTGAACTTATCGGTCTTGGAATGCACAAAAAAACCGTTGTTACCGGTATTGAAATGTTTCGTAAAGAACTTGATTCGGCGCTTGCCGGCGATAACGCAGGCGTTTTGATGCGAGGTATCGATAAAAAAGAAATTCAAAGAGGAATGGTTCTCGCTAAACCGGGTTCAATTACTCCTCATACAAAATTCGAAGGCGAAGTTTACATTTTGTCGAAAGACGAAGGCGGAAGACATACTCCGTTCTTCAACGGTTACAGACCTCAGTTCTATTTTAGAACGACGGACGTTACCGGTATTGCAACATTACCTGAAGGAACCGAAATGGTTATGCCGGGCGATAACGTTAAATTAGTCGTTGAACTGATTGCCGAAATCGCTATGGAAGAAGGATTGCGTTTCGCTATTCGCGAAGGCGGTCGTACCGTAGGCGCAGGCGTTGTAACAAAAATATACGAATAAAAATTAGTAGGTTAAATTGAGGAAGGCGCTAAAGTCTTCCTCAAAATTAAATTAAGGAGAAACGAAATTGCCAGGTCAGAAAATTAGAATAAAGTTAAAATCGTACGATCATATTTTAATTGATAAGTCCACAGAAAAAATCATTAAAACTGTAAAAAGTACAGGCGCGGTTGTTTCAGGACCTATTCCTTTGCCTACTAGAAGAACCGTTTATACGGTTTTGCGTTCGCCTCATGTTGATAAAAAATCTCGCGAGCAATTTGAAATTAGGTCGCATAAAAGATTGATTGATATTCATAATTCAAATAACAAAACCGTCGATTCATTGAGTAAATTGGAAATTCCGGCGGGCGTTGATATTGAGATTAAGTTATAAGGATTGAAACTATGCCTGGTTTAATTGGAAAAAAGATTGGAATGACAAGTGTCTATACTGAAGACGGAAGACTTCTTCCGGTAACGGCAATTGAAGCCGGTCCTTGTTATGTTATAGGTTTAAGAACTAAAGAAAAAGATGGTTACAGCGCAGTTGTGATTGGATTCGGAGAGAAAAAAGAAAAACATCTTGCAAAACCGCAAAAAGAATATTATAAAAAACATGGTTTAACTCCTTCTTCAGTGGTAAAAGAGTTTCGTAATTTCGAAGCTCCGGAAGACTTAAATGTTGGCGACGCCGTTTCGGTTGAAATATTCGGCGAAGGCGATAAGGTTAAAGTCACCGGAAACTCGAAAGGTAAAGGTTTTCAAGGCGTTATGAAAAGACACGGTTTCGGCGGAGTCGGCGGCACAACTCACGGACAAAAAGATAGATTAAGAGCTCCCGGCTCAATCGGGCAGAGTTCTTATCCTTCAAGAGTTTTCAAAGGCACCCGTATGGCGGGAAGAACCGGAAATAGAAAAGTTACAACGTCAAATCTTAAGGTTGTTAAAGTTATTGCGGAAAAGAATTTGATTTTAGTTAAAGGCGCCGTGCCAGGCGCGGTCAATTCAATTGTCGAAATTAATAAGTAGTGGTTCAAAGATGAAAGTTGATATATATAAAAAAGACGGTACGAAAACAGGTGAATCAATAGATCTATCGGAACAGATTTTTGGAATAGACCCAAATGATCACGTTATCTATTTAGCGGTAAAAGCGCATTTAGCTAATCGCCGGCAAGGCACGCACAAAACAAAAGAAAGAAGCGAAGTTAGAGGCGGCGGCAGAAAACCTTGGAAACAAAAAGGAAGAGGCGGCGCAAGAGCCGGCACATCCAGATCTCCGTTATGGGTTGGCGGCGGAACTATTTTTGGTCCGAAACCGCATAGTTACAGACAGAAATTAAATAAAAAAGTAAAACAATTAGCGGTTAAGTCGGCTTTCAGCCATAAAGCAAAAGCGGAACAAATTAAAGTGATTGAAGATTTTAATTTTGAAACGCCAAAAACAAAAGACTTTGCCGATATTTTACGCGCTTTGAAAATTTACGGTAAAAAAACGTTGCTGCTTACAAGCGAAACTTTGGAAACGGTTTATAAATCCGGCAGAAATATTGAAAAAGTTAAAATTATGGAAGCAAATAAAGCTAACGCTTACGACGTTTTAAATAACCAAGTTTTACTGGTTCAAAAAAGCGCAATTGAAGTAATCGAAAAGACATTGAATTAATATTTGAGAATTATTATGCAAAACGTTTTAATTAGACCTTTAGTAACGGAAAAAATGACTGAGCTGACTGAAAACACCGGAAAATATGGATTCGTTGTTAAAGTGGATGCCAATAAGATTGAAATTGCAAGAGCAATCAAAGAAAAATTTGATGTTGATGCAATAAATATTAACACAATCAAATATAAAGGCAAAACAAAAACTCAGTTCACAAAAAGGGGAAGATTTAGCGGTAAAACTCCGCAGTTCAAAAAAGCAATTGTTACGTTGAAAGAAGGTCAAACAATAGATTTGTTTGGCGAAATATAGTAAGGAATTGGAGATAGAATTTAATGGCAATTAGAAAATTAAAACCAAATACTCCCGGCACAAGATTTATGTCGATTGCGAGTTTCGAAGAGATCACAAAATCTACGCCCGAAAAATCTTTAACGGCTCCGTTGAAGAAATCCGGCGGAAGAAATAATCTTGGTAGATTGACTTCGCGTCACAGAGGCGGCGGACATAAAAGAAAATATAGAATTATCGATTTCAAAAGAGATAAGTCCGGCGTTCCGGCAAAAGTATTTTCGATTGAATACGATCCGAACAGAACGTCGAGAATCGCTCTTCTTCATTATGCAGACGGAGAAAAAAGATATATCATCGCTCCGAATGGGTTGAAGGTTGGCGATAATTTAATGTCCGGCGACGGAAGCGAAATTAAAGTAGGCAACGCTTTAAAATTAAAAGATATGCCGCTTGGCAGTTTTGTTCACAACGTTGAATTAAAACCGGGTAAAGGCGGACAAATAGGTCGTTCCGCCGGAGCGTCGCTTCAGGTTATGGCTAAAGAAGGTAAATACGCTCAGCTTAAATTTCCTTCGGGCGAAACAAGATTGGTTCTTTTGGAATGCATGGCAACGTATGGATCCGTTGGAAATTCGGAACATTTGAATATAAGTATCGGTAAAGCCGGCAGAAGCAGATGGCTGGGAAAAAGACCTCATGTACGCGGCGTAGCAATGAATCCCGTCGATCACCCAATGGGCGGCGGCGAAGGACGTTCTTCGGGCGGCGGTCATCCGGTTTCGCCCTGGGGGCAAGCGGCTAAAGGCTTAAAAACCAGAAAGAAGAAAAATCCTTCTAATAAATACATTGTGAAAAGAAGAAAAGGTTAGAGAATAATTATGCCAAGATCAATTAAAAAAGGACCGTATATTGATTTCAAACTTTTGAAAAAAGTTCAAAAATTGAACGAAACAAATCAAAAGAAAATCATTAAAACATGGTCAAGAGCCAGTACTATTTCACCGGAATTTGTCGGTCATACAATTGCCGTTCATAATGGAAATAAAATGATTCCTATTTATATTTCTGAAAATATGGTCGGTCATAAATTGGGCGAGTTCTCGCCGACAAGAATATTCAGAGGTCACCCGGGAACTAAGGCGGAAAAAGCATCTAGAATGAAGTAATTTGAGGATGAGGAAAATTTACAATGAAAGCTAAAGCGACAAATAAGTATATCGGTTCATCGCCAAGAAAAATGAGACTTGTCATTGATCTTATCAGAGGCGAATCTGTGGATAAGGCAATTGAAATATTACATTTCAATCCGAAACATGCCGCGCACGACGCCGAAAAAGTTTTAAGATCGGCGGTGGCTAACCTTTTCAATACTGAAGAAGGTTCGAATTTCGATACTTCGGACTTATATGTTCATGAAGTATTTGTAAACCAAGGTCCGATGCTGAAAAGAATTCAGCCGGCTCCGATGGGAAGAGCATTTAGAGTTAGAAAAAGATCAAATCATTTAACAATAGTTGTTTCAACAAAAAGTTAATTTTAGGAGGTTCTTTGGGTCAGAAAACTAATCCGATAGGTTTCAGAGTTGGTATTATTAGAGGTTGGGAATCCAATTGGTACGAAAGTAAAAGTTACGCCCCTAAATTATTAGAGGACAAAAAGCTTAGATCTTACATACGCAATCGTTTGAAAAAAGCGGGTATTTCGAGAATTATTATTAACAGAACCTCAAAGAATATTATTGTTACCATTCATACTTCGAGACCTGGCGTCGTTATTGGGAAGAGTGGAAAAGAGATTGCGCAGATTGAACAAGAATTGAAAAATTTTGCGAGCGCCGAAGTTAAAGTTCAGATTAACGAAATTAAAAGACCTGAGTTGGACGCTTATCTTGTTGCCGAAAATATTGCGACTCAGCTTATGGGAAGAATTTCTTTCCGCAGGGCGATGAAACAATCTATCACTTCGGCTATGAGAATGGGAGCCGAAGGAATTAGAATTAAATGCGCCGGCAGATTAGGCGGCGCTGAAATGGCGCGTAGCGAGCAGTACAAAGACGGGAAAATTCCGCTTCATACTTTAAGAGCGGATATTGATTATGCGACCGCTACGGCTCAAACAATTTACGGATCCATTGGCGTTAAGGTTTGGATTTCGAAAGGTGAAAAGTTAACTAAAAGATTCAGCGATTAAGACGATTAGGAGTTTATTCTCATGTTAATGCCGAAAAGAGTAAAATTTAGGAAACAACAGCGCGGCAAAAGAGCCGGGAAAGCGCAAAGAGGACATAGAATTAGTTTTGGCGATTTTGGTTTGAAAGCAACAGAAGCCGCTTGGATTACCAGCAGGCAAATTGAAGCATGCAGAGTTGCAATTACAAGAAGAATGAAAAGAGACGGCAAGGTTTGGATAAGAATTTTCCCGGATAAACCTGTTTCTAAAAAACCGCTCGAAACCAGAATGGGTAAAGGTAAAGGCGCTCCGGAGTTTTGGGTTGCGGTTGTTAAACCCGGAAGAATTATGTTTGAAGTCGCCGGCGTTCCGAAAGAGGTTGCAATGGAAGCGCTTAAATTGGCTACTTATAAATTGCCGATTAAAAGTAAAATTGTTACAAGACCCGATTATGAATAATTAAGGATTCAACAGAAATGAAGATATTTGAAATAAGAGAAATGTCTAATGAAGAAATTACGACTAGAATTGCCGAAGAAGAGAAGAATCTTGTTGATTTAAGATTTCAGCACGAATTGAAAAATTTGACAAATACGGCAAAAATAAAATTAGTTAGACACGACATTGCAAAGATGAGAACCGTTCTGAAAGAAAGAGAAACTGAAGCAAAGAAATCCGCACAGGAGAATAACTAATGGAAAAAAGGAATTTGCGCAAAGCCAGAGTTGGCGTCGTGGTTAAAAATAAAATGGATAAAAGCATTCTTGTGGCTATCGAAAGAAAAGTCGCTCATCCGCTTTATAAAAAATATTTCAAGAAAACAACCAAACTTATGGCTCATGATGAAAATAACGAATGCCGTATCGGCGATGTAGTTAAAATAATGGAAACAAGACCGCTCAGCAAAAACAAAAAATGGCGGTTGTTGGAAGTAGTTGAGAAAGCGAAATAAAATTGCAGCGATAGGGAGTATTATCAAATGATTCAACAAGAAACAAATTTAATAGTAGCCGATAATTCCGGGGCGAAAAAGGTAAGATGTATCAAAGTTCTCGGCGGCAGCAGAAGAAGATATGCAACGGTCGGCGATTTGATTGTCGTTACCGTTAAAGCGGCTCTTCCCGGCGGCGGAGTGAAAAAAGGCGAAGTTTCCCGCGCGGTTGTTGTTAGAACCAAAAAAGAAATAAGAAGACAAGACGGTTCATATATTAGATTCGACGAGAATGCAGCGGTACTGTTAAACCCGCAGAACGAACCGCGCGGAACGCGTATTTTTGGACCCGTAGCGCGCGAATTAAGGGATAAAAAATTCATGAAAATTATTTCATTAGCGCCAGAAGTATTATAATAGAGAATAGAGGAATTAGAAGATAATGAAAATCCAGAAAGATGATACCGTAATGATAGTCGCCGGAAACTTTCGCGGTAGAACCGGCAAAGTTTTGAAAGTTTTCCCTAAAAAAAACAGAGTTATTGTTGAAAGCGTTAACTTGATTAAAAGGCACACAAAACCTAATCAGCAATATCCTCAGGGCGGCATTATTGAAAAAGAAGCTTCTATAAACGCTTCGAACGTAATGTTGTTGGATCCTAAATCGAACGAACCGACTCGCGTAGGTTATAAACTAATTATTGATGAAAAAACAGGCAAACGCAAAAGCGTTAGAGTAGCTAAATCAAGCGGAGAAATGTTGTCTTAACATAATTGAACACAGAGAAAACTATGGCAAAGAAAAGTAAAAAAGAAACAACTAAAGAACAGACTGCGGCAAAAGCTGCCGAGAAAAAAATTACTCCTCGTTTAAGAGTTAAATACGAGGAAAAAATTATACCGAAATTGATGAAACATTTTTCATACAAAAGCGTAATGCAAGTTCCGAAGCTCGAAAAGATAGTCGTTAACATGGGCGTCGGAGAAGCGGCGACCGATTCAAAACTTCTCGACGAAGCGGTTAAAGATATCGAAACAATCACCGGTCAGAAATCATCGGTTAGAACGGCGAAAAAATCGATATCAAACTTCAAACTTCGAGAAGGAATGAAGATTGGAACAAAAGTAACGCTTCGCAAAGAAAAAATGTATGAATTTTTGGATAGAGTAATTGCGATTGCGCTTCCGCGCGTTAGAGACTTTAGAGGAATTTCCGATAAGTCTTTTGACGGACACGGAAACTATACTATGGGCGTTAAAGAGCAGATTATTTTTCCTGAAATTAACGTTGATAAAATTAACAGAGTTGTCGGCATGGATATCACATTTGTTACGTCTGCAAAAAGTGATACCGAAGCTTTTGAATTACTTTCGGCTTTCGGAATGCCTTTTAAGAAAAAAGTGAACTAATAAGGGACTGATTTAATGGCAAGAAAAAGTTTAATAGCGCGTCAGGCAAAAAGAGAAAAACTTGTTGAACAATACGCCGCTTTGAGAAAAGAATTGAAAGAGAAGGGCGATTATGAAGCGCTTCAAAAATTACCTAAAAATTCTTCTTCCGTTCGTCTTCACAATAGATGTTTGATGACGGGAAGAGCGAGAGGGTATTACAGAAAATTCGGTATCTCACGTCTGGTCTTCAGAGAAATGGCCCTTAAAGGCGAGATCCCGGGAATTAAAAAAGCAAGTTGGTAAAAGAGATAATAGGAGAATATTAAATGCCAGTTACAGATCCGATTGCAGATTTTTTGACAAGAATACGTAATGCAGTTAAAGCCAAAAAAAGATATGTTGATATTCCGAGTTCAAACATGAAAGTAGGCATTGCCGAAATTATGAAGAACGCGAAATTTATTAGAGATTATTCAATTACTGAAGATAATAAGCAGAATGTTTTAAGAATACTTCTTTCATATGTTGACGAAGAACCTTCGGTCAGCGGTTTGAAAAGAATCAGCACGCCGGGATTGAGAAGATACGTTGGCAAAGATGAAATCCCAAGAGTCTTAAACGGGCTGGGCATTGCCGTATTATCGACCCCAAACGGTGTTATAAATGATAGACAAGCTCGCTTGCAAGGCGTTGGCGGCGAAGTACTTTGTTATATTTGGTAAATTAGGAAGAGGAATTAAAGTGTCGAGAGTTGGAAAAAAACCGGTAAACATTAAAGACGTAAAAGTCTCTCAGAAAAATAACTTGATAAAAGTTAAAGGTAAATTAGGCGAACTTCAAACCGACGTTCATCCTAATATGAAAATTGAAATTGACGGCGAAGAATTGAAGGTTATTAGACCTAACGACCAAAAACAGAATAGAGCGCTGCATGGTTTAACGCGCGCTTTAATTCAAAATATGGTTTCCGGCGTTTCAGAAGGTTATTCAAAAACGTTGGATATTATCGGCGTTGGTTATAGAGTTGAATTGAAAGGCAAAAATCTGCTGGTTAACATCGGTTATTCGCACCCGATTTATTTTATTCCTCCGGAAGAAATAACAATCGAAACTCCGTCGAATACTCAGATAGTAATCAAAGGAATTGATAAACAGTTAGTCGGTCAGGTTGCGGCGAAGATTAGATCATTTAGAAAACCTGAACCGTACAAAGGAAAAGGCATTAGATATTCGGACGAAGTTGTCGTTAGAAAAGCAGGTAAAGCCGCAGGCGCATAATTAAGGAGATTGGAAGTTATGGCATTCAAAAAAATTGATAGAAGAACTAAAAAGAAAATAAGAATTCAAAAGAAAATTAAAGGAACCGCGGAAAGACCAAGATTAGCGGTTTTTAGAAGTTTGAATCAAATTTACGGACAATTAATTGACGATTCGGAATATAAAACAATAATGAGCGTTTCGTCGCTTTCTAAAGAAGTTGCCGAAGACGTTAAAAACGCAAAAGGCAAAATTGCGAAAAGCGCAATTGTAGGCGAACTTCTGGCTAAAAAAGCTATTGAAAAAGGAATTAGCTCTGTTGTTTTTGACAGAAGCGGTTATCAGTATCACGGACGCGTAAAAGCGTTGGCTGAAGGAGCCCGAAAGGGAGGATTGAAATTTTAAATTTTAATGGAAGAAACTGCCGGATCGTCTAATGGTAGGACTACGCCCTTTGGAGGCGTCTGTAGAGGTTCGAATCCTCTTCCGGCAGCCAAGTTAAAAATCTGAAATTTAAGGAGATTAAATTGAGGCAGAAAAAAGTATCGAGTATCGATGGAGTTAAAGAAAAAGTCGTTCATATCAACCGCGTTGCTAAGGTTGTTAAGGGCGGTAGAAATTTTAGCTTTAACGCAATTGTCGTCGTTGGCGACGGCGAAGGACACGTTGGCGTAGGATTAGGGAAAGCAAACGAAGTTACCGACGCTATTTCCAAAGGCGTTGACGATGCTAAGAAAAATATGTATAGAGTATCTATTATTAAAGGAACGATTCCTCATCAGATTATCGGTAAATACGGAGCGGGTAAAGTGTTGTTGAAACCCGCGTCTCCCGGAACCGGACTTATTGCCGGCGGCGGCGTTCGAGCGGTTTTAGAATTAGCCGGAGTTCAGGATATCCTAACTAAATCTCTCGGATCGAGCAACCCGCATAATCAAGTTAAAGCGACTTTAAACGGACTTCTCAATTTAATTGACGCCCGTTCGATGGCCGCTAAAAGAAGAATTGAAATGTCTGAATTATTTAATGCATAAGGTGTTTTTATGGCTAAAAAATTAAAAATTACGCAAACTAAAAGTATTATCGACAGACCGAAAGATCAGAAAGCTACAATCGTTGCATTGGGTTTAAGCAGACCTAATAAAAGCGTTGAACAAAACGATTCGCCTCAAATAAGAGGAATGATATATAAAGTGAAGCATTTAGTCAAAGTTGAAGAAATTGAAGGATAATATTTAATGGACATTTTAAGTAATCTAAAATATGCAAAAGGTTCGGTTAAGTCTAAAAAAAGAATTGGACGAGGCGAAGGCACGGGAAGAGGCGGTACCGCTACAAAAGGAATGAACGGTCAAAGATCGCGCTCCGGCTTCAAAAGCAGAGCTTGGTTTGAAGGCGGACAAATGCCTTTGCAAAGAAGAGTTCCGAAAAGAGGATTTAATCATATTTTCAAAATTTACTACCAAGTTGTTAATGTCTCGAGACTTCAGCAATTAGCCGATAGCGGAAAATTGGAAGACGGCGCAATAAACGCAGCCGTTCTTTTCAAGAATAAAGTTATTTCAAAAGCCGCGGCTCCGTATAAAATTTTAGGAAACGGCGAAATTAAAGCTAAGCTCGATATTGAAGCGCATAAATTCAGCGCGTCGGCAAAAGAAAAAATTGAAGCAGTTGGTGGAACCATAAAAGAGATTAAAGATTAATGGGAAAAATACAAGAAACATTCAGGAATATCTTTAAGATACACGAACTAAGACAAAGAATTCTTTACACGTTAGGAATTTTAGTCGTCGTTCGTATCGGCGCGCATATTACTTTACCCGGAATCGATACCAGCGTTCTTTCCGATGCGATGTCAAATACAACATCCGATAATCTTTTCGGACTGTATGACTTGTTCGTCGGAGGCGCATTCAGAAACGCCGCTATTTTTGCGTTGGGTATTATGCCCTACATTTCCGCGTCAATTATTCTTCAGTTGGGCGGAGCGGTCGTTCCTTATCTTCAAAAACTTCAGCGCGAAGGGGAAGAAGGAAGGAAAAAAATCACCCAGATGACAAGATACGGCACTGTGGCTATTTCCGCTTTGCAAGCGTGGGGAATTGCAACTTTGCATTTGCCGAATATCAATTATCAGGGAATTCCGATTATTCCGGTTGAAGTTCAAGGTTTCGGATTTACTTTGTCGGCTGTATTGTTGCTGACCGCCGGCACCGTCTTTATGATGTGGATGGGCGAGCAGATTACCGATAAAGGAATCGGCAACGGAATTTCACTCATAATTTTTATCGGTATTATCGATAGACTTCCTTTTGCAATGTTGGATGAATACAGGTTGATTTCAACCGGCACAAGAAACATTGTTATCGAAATTATCATTCTCGTGCTGATGGTTTTCATTATTGCCGGGATTGTTTTGGTTACGCAGGGGACGAGGCGTATTCCCGTTCAATATGCCAAAAGGGTTGTGGGCAGAAAAGTTTACGGCGGAGTTACGCAGTATATTCCGTTAAGAGTTAACACAGCCGGCGTTATGCCTATCATCTTTGCTCAGGCAATTATGTTTATCCCGAGCACGGTTTTATCTTTTTTCCCTGATAACGAATTTTTACAATCGCTATCGGGATATTTTATTTATACGTCGTTTACGTATTCGTTCATATATGCGTTAATGATTATATTCTTTACATATTTCTACACGGCAATTGCGTTTAATCCGCAAGACGTGGCGGAAAATATGAAAAAGCAAGGCGGTTTTATTCCCGGAATTCGACCGGGAAAACAGACTTCCGAGTTCATTGATAATATTTTAACAAAAATTACTTTGCCCGGTTCAATATTCTTGGCAATAGTAGCTATTTTACCTGCATTTATTTCAAAGCTGGGAGTTTCGGGAAGATTCGCTTCATTCTTCGGCGGAACAAGCCTACTTATTTTGGTCGGCGTCGCATTGGATACATTGCAGCAGGTTGAATCTCATTTGCTTATGAGACATTACGACGGGTTTATGAAATCCGGTAAAATGAAGGGTCGCAGGTAACAAAAATTGATTTTAATTAAATCAAAGAATGAGATTGATTTAATTCGTAAAAGCTGCGAAATTGTTGCAGAGACGCTACAACTTGTTAAAAGCTACGCAAAGCCTGGAATGACGACTCTTGAGTTGGATAAATTAGCCGAAGATTACATTCGCAGCAGCGGCGGAATACCGGCTTTCAAAGGATATTCGCAGGGCGAAGGAATTCCGTTTCCGGGAACGCTCTGCATGTCAATAGACGAAGAAGTTGTTCACGGAATACCGGGAGAAAGAAAGTTGGTTGAGGGCGAAATACTCTCAATTGACGTTGGAGTTCTTAAAAATAATTATTACGGCGACGCGGCTCTTTCGGTTGCAGTCGGAGAAATATCGGAAGATAAAAAACTTTTGATGAAAGTAACCGAAGAATCGCTTTACAAAGGAATTGAACAAGCGGTCGCGGGGAACAGAATTGGAGATATATCGAATGCTGTTCAAACTCACGCCGAATCTTTCGGGTTTTCAATCGTTCGCGAATTGTGCGGACACGGCGTTGGAAGGCATTTGCACGAAGAACCGCAGATAATGAATTTCGGCAGAAAGAACACAGGACCGAAAATAAAAAACGGTATGACATTGGCGATTGAGCCGATGATAAATTTTGGCAAACATCACGTTGTGGTTGCGCCCGACGGATGGACGGTAAAAACAGCCGACGGTTCGCCATCGGCGCATTTTGAACATTCAATTGCGATAATAAACGGAAAACCGGAAATATTAACGGTAACATAAAATGGCAAAACAAGGACCAATAAAAGTTGACGGAATTGTAACGGAAACGCTTCCGAACGCTAATTTCAAAGTGAAATTGGATAACGGACACGTTATGCTTGCGCATATTTCCGGAAAGATGAGAATGCACTTTATTAAAATTTTAGTCGGAGATAAAGTAGCGGTTGAACTTTCTCCGTATGATTTAAATAAAGGAAGAATTACTTACAGATATAAATAATGAGGATGATATGAAGGTTCGTGCTTCTGTGAAAAAGATTTGCGATCATTGCAAAATAATTAAAAGAAAAGGCGTTGTAAGAGTAATCTGCAAAAACCCGAAACATAAACAGCGTCAGGGATAATTTAGTAATTTAGGAGGTTAAGGAATTGGCTCGAATTGCAGGAATTGATTTACCAAAACAGAAAAAAGTTTACATCGGTTTAACTTATATTTTCGGAATCGGAGAAGTAACTTCAAAAAAAATTCTTGAAGCGGCTAAAGTAGATCCGGAAAAGAAAGTAGCTGAGCTTACGGAAAAAGAAGTTGCTGAAATCAGATCCATAATGACTTCAAACTACAAAGTTGAAGGTTCATTGCGCAGCGAAGTCCAGCAAAATATCAAAAGATTGATGGATATCGGCGCTTACAGAGGTTTGAGACACAGAAGAGGACTTCCCGTTAGAGGGCAGCGGACTCGAACCAACGCCCGTACCCGTAAAGGTAAAAAGAAAACAGTTGCTAATAAGAAAAAAGCGATTAAGTAATAATTTAATATAATAGGAGTTGTATTTTGGCTAAGACAAGCAGAAAGACAAAAAGAAAAGTTCACGTTGATTCAGTTGGCGTAGCTCACATCAAAGCTTCTTTTAATAATGTTCTCGTAACTATTACAGATGTTTACGGAAACACTATTTCTTGGTCGTCTGCCGGTAAAAACGGTTTTAAAGGTTCAAGAAAAAATACGCCGTTCGCATCTCAGGTTACCGCCGAGTCGGCTGCAAAAGAAGCGTATGATTTAGGGCTAAGAAGAGTAGAAGTGTTGATAAAAGGACCCGGAGCGGGTAGAGAAGCCGCTATCAGAGCTTTAAATACGGCGGGGCTTCAAATTACCACAATTAAAGATATTACTCCGATACCTCATAACGGATGTAGACCACCGAAACGTAGAAGAGTTTAATTAGGGAGAAATTAGATGGCAAGATATACTGGTCCAAGTTGTAAACTTTGCAGAAGAGAAAAACAAAAATTATTTTTAAAAGGTTCCAAATGTAATTCCGATAAATGTCCTTTGGAAAAGAAAAATTATCCTCCGGGATCTCACGGATTGAACAGAAGAATGAAATTCTCTGAATACGGCGTTCAGTTAAGAGAAAAACAAAAAGTTAAAAGAATTTACGGCTTGCTCGAATCACAATTTCATACTTACTATGAAAAGGCGAACAGACAGAAAGGCGTTACCGGCGAAAACCTCATCAGATTATTGGAAAGACGGCTTGACAATGTTGTTTTTCGTCTTGGTTTTGCTCCTTCGCGTAAAGCGGCAAGACAAATTATTTTACACAGACATTTTTTGGTTAACGGAAAAATCGTAAATATTCCGTCGTACATGTTGGTTCCCGGCGACGTTATTTCTGTAAGAGATAAAAGCAAAAAGCTCGACGTTATACACGAATCGTTAAGACGCACGAAAGACGGAGTTTACAATTGGCTTTCTGTCGATAAAGCGTCGCTTTCGGGTTCTTTTAACCAGCTGCCGGAAAGAGAAGATATTCCGTTGAATGCTAACGAACAGTTAATTATAGAGCTTTATTCGAAATAATTGAGCATAGTTTAAATGCTCTATTAAAAATAAGCTTTATTGAAAAAATTATTAAGAGAAATTATAAGAGGAAATTGAATGAGTTATTCCTTTATTAAAATGCCTGAAGGCGTTGTTTTAGATGAATCGTCAGCCGAAAAAAACTACGGTAAGTTTTCGGTAAAACCGTTGGAAAGAGGATTTGGCGTTACCTTAGGAAACGCTTTCAGAAGAGTATTACTTTCCTCGTTAAGCGGCGCCGCAATTACGGCGATAAAAGTTGACGGAGTGCTTCACGAATTTACGTCGATTCCGGGCGTCGTTGAAGACGTAACGGAAATTATTCTGAATCTTAAAAAAGTTCGGATGAGACTTGAAAATAAAAAAGCCGTTTCTACGGTTGTTTCTTTATCGGGACCCGGTAATTTTACGGCTAAAGATATTCAAGACAGCGCTCCGGATATCGAAATTTTAAATCCGGATTTACATATTGCCACATTAGACGAAAAAACAAAATTCGATATCGAAGTTTATTTTGGAATCGGCAAAGGATATGTTCCAAGTAATCAGCAAGTAATTCCCGATCAAACGATCGGAATGATTCTGGTTGATTCTATATTCACGCCCATTAGAAACGTAAAATATGATATTCAAAACGTAAGAATAGGCGAAAGCAACGAATTTGAAGAATTGACTCTGGAAATAACAACCGACGGCTCAATCACGCCCGAAGAAGCGCTTTCGAACGCCGGAGTTATTTTGAAAGATCACATAAATCTTTTCATCAACTTCGAAACCGAACCTGAAGAAGAAAAAGAAGAAAACGAAAAAGACGCCGAATTCGAAAGAATCAAAAAGATACTCTTAACAGGAGTTGACGATTTGGAATTAAGCGTTCGTTCGCATAATTGCCTTAAAGCTCAGAACATTAAAACTTTGGGCGATTTGGTTAGAAAAGATGAAAGCGAAATGCTTAAGTTCAGAAACTTCGGACGCAAATCTTTGGCGGAACTGATTGAGATAGTTGAAAATTACGGACTTGATTTTGGTATGGACGTAGATCATTATATTAAAGATAATAACGACAAATAATTAATACGGCTAAAAGGTAGAAGAATGAGACACAGAGTAAAAGGCAGAAAATTAGGCAGAACCGCAAGTCATCGTTTGGCTACAATGCGTTCGCTTGCAACGGCGTTATTTTTACATAAAAAAATTGTAACTACTCTTGCAAAAGCCAAACACGCAAGAACGTTTATTGAACCGATGATAACAAAAGCTAAAGCCGACACCGTTCACGCAAGAAGATTGGTGGAGGTTCATATTAAAGATAAAGAAGCTTTCAAAGAATTATTCGGCGACATTATTCAAAAAGTAGGCGATAGACCCGGCGGTTACACAAGAATCATTAAACTTGGTCAGCGCAGAGGCGACGCCGCTGAAATGGCTATCCTAGAATTGGTTGATTACAGCGACATTGTGGAAAAAGAAAAACCGCGCAAAAAAGTAGTTAAGGAAAAAGCTGAAACGGTTGAAGAAGCTAACGTAGTTGAAGAAACTACGGAAACTGTAGAAGCGTCGGAGGAAGTTGCCGAAGAAGCCGCTCCGGAAACAGAAGCGACGGAAGAACCCGCCGCGGAAGAAACCGTTGAAGAGAACGCCGAAACTGAAGAAACGCCGGCGGAAGAAGCGGAACCAAAAGCTGAAGAAAAGAAAGAAGAAACTTCGGATAAAAACGAAGACGAAAAGAAAGACAATTAATTTCAATTTGTTATAAACTTAAAAAGAGCAATCGAATTTTCGGTTGCTCTTTTTTTGTTTAAATTTCAAAACACGTAACGCAGACATTCTTGTCTGCGAAAAAGAATATTAATTTTTACTAATAAAACAATTTACTATTCTTATAAAAGAACTTTCCGGTTATGAAGAAAAGTATATTACATCCTTCCAAAAATGGAATATACATTGCAATAAATGTAAAAATTAAAAATCAATAAGTTTACAATTAACAGATTCAATAAAAAATAATGGAAAACTAAAATACGGAAAACTCTCATTATAGTATTACAAGTTAAATCATTCCCGATAAATGGAACATTCCGTTTTCGGAAAAACATCCCGACAAAAAGCATCGGGATAAATCGGGACAAGTTGTTTTTTATGTAAAGAA
>JAADIR010000102.1 GCA_013151245.1 Chlorobiota bacterium | reverse complement strand
TCCATTATTTATCCTGTTTTGTTTCTTAATAAAACTGTTTTTTTTAAAATTTAAGAATGAAAGTTAAGCATCTTTCGAATGATTAAAAAATCGTCTTGAAGTACGGTCTTCAATAAAAGGATGAAATGACAGTTGCGGAACATGTCTAAAACCAGCGGCTAAAGACCGCCTGCAATTGAGATAATTAAATGACGCCTAATTTTACAAAATTCAAATTGCAACTTGTAAATTCGAAATCAAATAGTTTATTCTTTTTGAGGAGAAAAATTGACAAAGTTTTTATTTTGCCGCTGTTTTTAAATCCGTTCCACTGTCGCTAGAAGAGATTATCACAAATTATAAGGAATTTTCACAAAATCCATTTCCTTTTTAAAATCTTTCGCGTTGCGGGTTACAAGCGTTAGGTTATTAACTTTTGCCAACGCCGCTTGAAAAGCGTCCGGCAGTTTGAGCTTGTATTTTTTTCTCATCTCCGCGGCTGCGTCCGCAATCTTGGCGTCAATCGGTAAAGTTTCAAAACCGTCTAGAAGATTTTTTACGGCAAAATATTCGGCTTTTTCGACTCCGACCAATATTTCAGCGCGAGTGATTACGGAGATAACGGAATTAGCGCTTCCGTTTTTCATCAGCCAATTGGTTGCTTTTTTAATTCCGTTCAAATGATCAATCAGAATTACCGTATCAATCAAATACTTGGATTTCAATCTTTCTCCCACTCGTTTCTTATTTTTTCAACGTAATCCGAGCCGTCGATATTTTTACTTTTCCATAATCCCGCCGTTTCCGACAGCGCGTTTTTCGATTCCTTTTCAACTCTTTCTTTATACAGCTTTATCGCTTCCCGTATAGTTTCCGCCGTTGGACGATTATGTTTTTTACTGTAAGAATCAAGCCACATTTTCATCTCTTCCGATATCGTAATAATTGTTCTTGTCATCTTTTTGCCTTTTTGATTTTAATGCAAATATATCACATTAATGATATATATTCAATCGCGGGATTATTTTACAATGATTTTTTTTCGAAAAGGAAATGAGTCGTTGCCGTTTCTGTTTTTACATTTGATTTCCACAAAATGTTCGCCGGAAGCAACTTCGCTTAAGCCGAACGAAAGGCGGTTAGTTTTTTCGTCAAAGTTAAAATCCATTTTAACGCCGTCAAACTTGGCTGAAATTGTTTCTTTGTCAATTCCGTTTTTGTCGCTTAGTTCAAAAACAAGAGAAAGTTTTCCGCCGCTCAAAACGCTTTCTTCTTTCAACAGTTTTATTTCGGGAACTCCGTTAAGAAAGTATCTTCCCAATCCGCGGAAAATTCCCCACGCTTCTATCTTGTTGAATTCGTTAATCTGTAAACGGATCTCTTCGTTATGATTTGTGTGAAAGGCGCACTCCACAAGTATGGCGGGCATTTCGGCGAGACGCAAAACGGCGAAACCTTTATCGGGATAAATCTTGTAATCCGAATACGTTCCGTCGAAAGACCCAAGCCCGCCGGAGTTACGCACAGCGTAAGCCAAATCGCGCTGAACAAATCTCGCCAAATCCTTTGCAGCCGGAACGAATCCTTCTTCGCCTTCGCGCGAATGGTAGTAAGTTGAAGTGTAATCCGTCCAATCGTTTTCCACGCTTCCGGGCGAATTGTGATGAACGCTTATAAATATATCCGCGCCAAATTGGTTCGCCGCTAGCGGACGTTCTTTCAAACCGACCGTTTCATCTTTTTCGCGGGACATATAAACAACCGCGCCGGCGGCTTCGAGATATTTTTTTAAGTAAAGCGCAACGCGCAAATTCACTTCCGCTTCAATTACTTTTCCGCTCCGGCTTTTGTTCCGCTTGTCTTTTCCGCCGTGCCCGGGATCGATAAATATTTTCTTTCCGGCAAGATAGCGGGAATATTTTTTGATTGTTTTTTCCCGCGTTTCGGGATTTTCCCAATCTTTCGGTTTCTCGTAAAGCCGAATATCGGAGTCGTTTACGAGAACGCGTTCTATTCTCGTAGAAGCGCAGGAAGAGAACAACAGCGTTAGCGTAAAAAGAAGTAATATTTTAACGGTTCTTATTTTCATAAAACAAAGCGACTATTTGTAAAGTATATTTTCCATTTAGACGTCTATTTGTAAAATACGCTTTACATCTAGTCTAATATTTTCTACTCTCAAAAACAAATCGTTCAACATTTTCATGCCGGGCAATTGCCTTTGCTATCGGCGTAGTGACATTTTTTGCAATGCGAAAGATTTTTTTCGAATCTTTTTTCGCGAATCGACGAAACGATATATTTCAATTCTTTTCCGAAGCTTTCCAATTCTTCCCGTTGAAATTTTTTGACGAACGGCTCGTCGGGATTTTGAACGAAAATTAATTTTATCTCGAATTTTTTTACGTCGGGATAAACCTTGCGCAAAATATACGCGTAGAACGTAAGCTGCGGAACGTAGTTTTTCGCCTTCTCGGGAATTTCTTCCGGTTTTACGGCGTCCGTTTTGTAATCTACGATTATAATTTTGTCGCCGTGCAAAATGAATTTATCGACAATTCCGTAAAGATAAAAATCATCCTCCTTTGAGTAAATCTCATACTCGTTACGGAAATCGGAATAATTTTTAAGATCCGAATATATTTTAGAATCATAAAACTTTTCGACGAGCGCGATAATTTCCGCCGCGTAACTTTTCCGCGTTTCGGAATTCAAAACGTTTTCGTCGCCCGACAGATTTTCATCTATAAATTCTTTCAACTTCCCGCGCGGAATTTCCTTTTCAAGAATCAGATGAACGATTCGCCCGCGCATGTCAGCCGGAAGATAATCGTCGTCGTCTTCCCTTTTGTTTATATATTCTCCGCCCGCTTTGCCCAAAATTTTCAGCAGTTTCGAATAACCGAATTCGTAAGTCAGTTTATATTTAACGGGGCATTGCGTAAAGTAAGCTATTTTTGTCGCCGAGATAAATTCGTTCTTCTCCGAATCTTCAACCGCGCCGATCAAATTTTCGAAACTGCGCGGGGCGCTTTCTTCCTTTCGTTCGCCATTTGAAAAATCGATTTCGATTTCCCTTTTTATCGAAACGGAAAAAGAAATTTCCTCTTCATATTTTCGATAATCTTCGTCGGCGTCTTTCATAAATCGGAGCTTGCCGCCGAGTTTAATCTTGTCCGCGTCGAATTCGGCAAACAAGCCCGACTGCAAATAACCGAGAAACGAGTTTTCCGCCGCGCCCGAATTTTTGTTCAACTCTCCCGAAACGTAAAGGAAATTTTTAGCTCGAGTTAGAGCCACGTAAAGAACCCGCTTGTTTTCGGCTTCTTCTTTCTTTGCAGAAACGATTCCGTAGAGTTTGTCAATCAGCGAACTTCGGTATTCAGCCATATAATTTCCGGGTTTCGGAACTTTCGCGATAACGCCGAACTCTTTATCGAAAATAATATCCTTCGATTTTACGGTTCTTTTTCGCTCCGGATCGTTCGCCCTGAAAAGAAATACGGCGTCAAATTCCAATCCCTTCGATTTGTGGATCGTCATTATGTGAACGATATCGCTCTCCTCTTTTAAATCGGCTTGACCTTCGTCTTCCGATTTATCAATCGACTCGGAAAGATGTTCTTTGAAATCGAAAATATTTTTAAATTCGGCTTCCGGGAATTCGACCGCGAGCTGAATTATTTTTTCAAGATTTGCTATTTCCTGCGGAGCGTTCGGTTTGGAAGCGACAACCGCCGCATATCCGGTTTCGTTTAATATTTTACGAAGTAAATTATTTACGTCCGTAAAATAAGCCGCGGATGAGTGCGCGTCGAGTTTTTCAACAATCGTCTCATGTCTCTTTTTTTCGGCGGAATAATTTTTGAATTTTTCATATAACGAATTTCCCTTTCGCATGGAAATTGAAAAGAGTTCGGAATCCGACAAAAGATAAAACGGCGAACGAAGCAGCCCTACCAGAGCGAAATCGTCCTCGTTGTCAATCAAAAATGAAACGTAGTTGTAGATATCATAAATAATCTGACGTTGGAAAAACCCCTTTCCGCCGGAAATCATAAACGGAATTCCGTATTGCGCGAAAGCGTTTTCGAGTTCCGCAAAATGCTTTCTCTGACGACAAAGCACGGCTGCGTCGGAAAATGAAAATTCCTCCCCCTTTTCTTCTTTCAATTTCAGAATTTGTTTTGCCACAAGTTCCGCTTCGGAAACGCCGGATTCTTTATCCGTCAGAAGGAACGCTATTTCGCCGGTTTCTTTATCGTCGCGCGTCGAAATCAAATCGCTGTAAAAAACTTCGTTGAATTCGGGATTCGGATCCCGGAAAAGGTTTCCGAAAACTTTGTTGACGAAGAACGCGATTTTCGGAGAAACGCGGAAGCTGTGCGGAAGCGAAAGGACGCTTTCGCCCGAAGTTGTTTCGCCGATTTCCTTTTTTGTCTTTTCGTAAACTTCCGGCTCAGCGCCGCGGAAACGGTAGATACTCTGTTTCTCGTCGCCCACTACAAACAAATTACCCGAACGAAGATTTTCAAGTATAGGCATTACGATATCGTATTGTATTTCGTTCGTGTCCTGATATTCGTCGATCATTATGAAACGATACTTGTTGTTCAGCGCTTCCCTCACTTCTGCGCGCTTGATTATTTCGTTCGCTTTTAAAAGCAGGTCTTCGTAATCCAAAAGTCCCGCGGATTGTTTTTTCTTTTTGTAGTTTGACAAGCACACGTCGAAAACGTCGAGAGCTATTCGCGCAAAGTCGATTTGCTGTTTAATTATTTCATCCTCGTCCGGTTCCGTTCTCACGTTTACCGCCGTTTTGAAAAACTTTTCAATCGCGTTAACTTCCGCTTCGAATGTTTGCCGCTCTTTTAAGTAACCTGTTTTTGCAATCGTTCCGCTTTTCGTTAGAATGAATTCCGTAAGCCGGTTCACAAGATTTATTTTTTCAACTATTCCGGAGGCGCTCTCAAGCTCCGACAAAATGTCGGCGGCGGCTAACGCTTTCGCGTTGTCGGTTTTCGCCGAAAGGATAAAATCATTAATTCTTTTTATGTTGTAAATAATTTCGTCCAAATTCGGAAACGCCGATTCTAGTTTTGCCGGTATTTTTTCTTTTAGATAGGAAAATATTTCTTTGTCGCTTTTCGAATATATTTCGTCGATTATATGCAGCGCGGTTTTCCGGTCTTTAATGAGCGAAATCATTTTTTCCTTTGCCATAAAAGAGGATCCGAAATAACGGAGAAAATCCGAAATCTCATCCGTTAATTCGTTCCGTTCTTCGGCGATCGAATTGAAAACTTCTTCAACCGAAAATCTGATCAAATCGCTCGCCGCGTTTTTGTCGGCTATTTGAAAATTCGCGTCGATTTCCGCTTCCGGCGAAAATTCTTTCAGAAGGTCGAGGCAAAACGCGTGGATGGTGGAAATGTTCGCCGAAACAAGTTCGCGTCTGATTCTTATCAGCTTCTTTCTGACCGCCGGATTTTTTTCCGCGGCAAGCCGCTCTTCGATTTGTTTTGATATTTTATTGTATAATTCGCCGGCGGCTTTTTCCGTAAAAGTAATCGCTACAATCGAACTCAGCTGCGCGTCCGCCTGAAGCGCAATTTCGATATAACGATATGAAAGAACGGCTGTTTTTCCCGAGCCGGCGTTAGCCGTTAAGAAAACGTGCTTCGTAAAATCTATCGCTCTTTCCTGGTCGGACGTCAGTTTAAGCATTTTCCGTTTTCCGTAAAGTTAAAGTAACTATGGTTCCTTTTCTTTCGGTCGATTCGATTTTAATTTCGCCGCCGACAAATTCAACGAACCGTTTCGCCATTTTCAAACCGAGTCCCATTCCCTCTTCCTTCGTCGTGAATCCGGGTTCGAATATTTTTTCAAGCGTCTCGGAGTCAATTCCCTTTCCGTCGTCCGCAATAATTAAAGAAACATTATCCTCTTCCTCGCGAAGCTCAATATCCAAGCGGGTTGCGCCAGCTTGGATTGAGTTTCGTATAATGTTTATAAGAGTTCGCTTAAGTTGAACGTAATCGGCTTTTACGGTAATATTCTTTTCTTCCGGCGAAAAATTAATTTTTATCTTTTCTTCCGAAAAAAGATTCGCCGAATCGCGCACAACGCCGTTCAAAAAAACCGCTTCCATTTTGATGCTCGGCATTCTGGCGAAACTTGAGAACTCCGAAGCGATGTCCGTCAAAATATCTATCTGCGAAACAAGCGTCGTAGTTACCTTTTCAAAAATCATATCGAACTTTTCCGATTTGTCTTTGTATGCGATAATCAACTGCTGAACCGCAAGTTTCATCGGAGTCAAAGGATTTTTTATTTCGTGCGCAACCTGCTTAGCCATTTCTTTCCATGCCGTCTCCCGCTCAATATCCGCAAGGGTTTGCTGGCTTTGCTTTAATTCGCTCACCATATAGTTGAATTCTTCAATCAAGCCGTCAACTTCCCCCTTTTTTTCAGTCGTCACCTTCAATCCCAAGTCGCCGCTCGCGACCGATTTTGTGGCTTTTGTCAATTCCCTTATCGGCGAAGAAATTTGATTTGCAAGCAGCGTGCTTGTAATGATAATTAAAATTACGGCGAGCGAATAACTGCCGAAAAGGAAAATATCAAGTTCGGTTCCGGAAACGGGCAATAGTATGTGGTTGAACAAGTCGGCTATGCGGATAACGTAAGTTTCGCCGAGTATTGTAAATCGATAGTAGAAAGCGTTGTATCCGTAGTTTTCAATTTTTTCTTTCTGCCAAAAATCCTCTCTTCCCTCCATTTCGAGCGCGGCAAATGCGTTCGGGTTCAACTGCTTCGAGAAAAGCCCGATGTTATAATATTTCTCGACGGTTGAAAAATAGAGCGTGTCGTTTTTGAAAAGCGTGAATTCAATTCCCAAATCTTTTTCAGCTTTGTCAAAAATCGCTTTCGGTTCAAGCGTTGATTGCGTCAGATAATTCTTTAAATATTTTTCAACTCTGTAAGCTCTTTTCTGCAATTTGTAATTCGCGGCGGAACTGTTTTTCTCTTCGGTCAATCCTCGGAAATAAACCGCCATCAAAATCAACGGAATAATTGAAATAATAATCAACGCAATAAAAAGACGCCGACGGAAAGTCCACGTCAATTTTCGCAATTCCGAAATATTTATCAGCCCGTAAATTAAAAGGATGAATAGAATGAAAATACTGTGCGCAAAAAAGACTTTAAAAAAGTGAAACAGACTGAACGACGGTTTTTCTTTCGAAAGAATGGCGATTCGTCTTTTTGAATTTCCGCTTTTGATTTCAACGATGAACGCCGAGTAATCCTCGCCGGCGACGTTCAATGAAATCCGGCTTTGCTTCATTTCGTTCAACGGGGCGTTCGCAATTTCTTTTCCGGCGTTGTCGTTCAGACTTACGTCGCCGTATTGTTTAACGATTTTATTCCCGCTGAATTCAAAAATGGCAAGTTTGTTGAAATCTATATTCGCGTTCAAGAACGAAGCGTTCTGCGGAAGAAAGGGAGGAACGGAATATAAATCGATTTCGTTTGATTGATAAAGAACCGCGGCGCTCCAATATCCGAGCAGGGAATCTTTGTATGTCAGCTTTTTTATTCCCGCTAAAAGAAGAATGTCGCCGAGTTCTTTTTTATAAAACAAATCATCCGCCTTGATTTCAGCGGGAGAAAAATCCGGAACGTATTTCTCGTCAAAATTAAATTTATAATCGCCCAGCTTCTTTCCTTCTTTGTCGTAAAAAGCAATCATTGAGCGAATTGATTCGCGCTGCAAACCGCTCTGCGACCAAATAGAAAAGGCAATGGCGTCGAAATTGGAATCGCGCCGTAATAATTCTTCAATAGCTCTTTCGTCGTGCCCGCTCAGCGATAAAGTTTCGTGAACAAGATATTCATACCAATTGGCGCGCGGGCGGGTTAGGCTGTAAGCCAAATCTTTTAACGACTCCTGCTGCTGTTCGTTGTTGTAATGATTCAACAACACGGCGGTTAAAGCCGAAGAAAGAAAGGCGGCGATAACCAGATAATTTCCGAAACGTATTTTTCCCGCCGCTAAAAGAAAAACAACCGCGTTCAGGAAAAGGAGAAAAACTATCTTCACGGAAACCGCCGTCTGCGGACTCGGCTGAGCGAAATGATAAATGGCGCCCAAAATAAGCGAAGCCGCAAGAAGCGATACAAACAGAAGGTATTTGTTTTTAACGTAGAATAATTTATAAACATAAAACAACAACGCCGATTGAACTAAAAAGAACGCCGTTCCGGTTAACAGAATATTTATCTGCATCAAAAACGCCGGAGGTTTAGAGATGAGACTGAAATCAGAGAAATACAAAATCGTCGAATCTATTATCACGCTGTGGGTAACGGCGCCGAGACTCCGCAACAAAGCGAGCGCAACCGCAATAGCGCCGAAACCGTAAAGGACGGCGATAATTTTCGACGGCTTTTTGCTAATCGTATTTTTAACGGCGAAACGAAAAATCAAAAATCCGATTGCAAGCGTAAAGACAGCCGTGATAAAAAATTCGAAAGGCGATTTGACCATGCCGTATCCGAAAGACGAAGAGAAATACTTCGCTTCAAACAATTCCGATTTCACAAACTGCGAAGGAAATTTTCCGAAGAACAAAATCGCACGCGTCAATAAAATTCCGATTATCAGAACGACAAGCGAAACCGCGTCGGAGTCGGCTTTGCTTTGCGTATAAAAAGCCGCGGTAAAAAAGACGACCGCAAGAACGCCGAACAGCGTCTGCAAAAGTAAAAACAAATTGCCCGCAAAAGTGTCTTCTTCATGCGGAACGCGGACGCGGACTTCCGCGATTTCTTCCTTCAATGAATTATAAATGGGAACTTTAAAAAAGTCCGAGCTTGCTTTTCCTTCTTTCGTTCCGAAAAAATTTATCTCGACGTCGGTTCCCAATTTTTCGGCGAGAGTTTTTTCATTATCTACGTCTTCGAAATAGACTTTGTTCAACTTGTAAAGTTTCTTTACCGGCTTCGCCAAATAAAAACGGAAGCGTTCCTTTCCGGCGGTAACAGTATCAACGGCGACTATGTAAATTCTTATTCCGGTTTCTTCGAAATGAATTCTTCCCGGCTCGTCCCGTTTAACGTGTTCGGAAAGCTCGTTATCCACTCTGCAATTCCAAACAATCTCTTTCTCGGAAGAATCGAACAGCGCGAAGGAATAATCGTCCAACTTTTTTTCTGCGAATTGGAAAAGGTCTTTTGCCTCAAATTTCTTTTCCGTTCTAAAATAATTTTTAACTTCATCAGCCCGACTTGTCAATCCGCTTTGAAGATTATCAAAGAAAACGTCAACTTTATTTTTCATCTTGGAAATAATTTCGTTTTTGTTTTCTTTTTTTTCAGCCGAAGAATTTTTAATTATCGGTTCGAGAACGCCGGAAACAAAAATCAAACCGACGAAAACAAACGCGGCAATGAAAAGTTTACGGGATTTTGTATCGGCGTTTTTATTCATTTTCAATTAAAAGTAATCTGGGTTATTTTCCATTGATGATCATTTTTTTCAAGCGAGATATAGACTTTCCACACGCCGGAGATTCCGGACTTGGAATAGGAATACGTTCCGTAAGCAAAGGGCGTTTCGGAAGTTACCGAAACGTAATCGAATTTAAAACCCTTCGGCGAATATAAATCGAAGTAGTCTTCCAAAACGTAAAACGAGTGATTAGCCGTGTAGTAGCCGGAAACGTTGTCGGCTAAACTCAAATAGACTTTCGCGTTCAGATAATAGCGGAATGCGTCCACGTTTCCTTTATTCAGTCCCGTTTCGATTTTCTGAAAAATATATTTTACGATTTCGCCGTTTTCATTTTGCGCGGAAACGGACGAAAATATTCCGCCGTTCAATAGAACCAAAATCAGAAGCAGAGATATCGATTTGAATTTTTTCGGCGCCAAACGGTTTTCCTAAAAATTATATTATTAAGATAACTTAAAATATTAAAATAATTAAACGATTTACATTATCGAAGACTCATTTTTCCGCATTAAAAAAGCATACCCGGGACAAGTATGCTTTTTTAAGGGGGAGAGCAGTATGGACTATGGTAAATTTTGTTTTATCACCTTTCCGGTTTTAACTTTTCTTTCTCCGGCGTTCGAAGGTTTCAGTTGCTGTTCCCCTTCGATTGTTTGATAAGTCCAATCGAATATCATTCTTTCCGAAGTTAACGACGAAACTCTGATTTTCGCGAAGTGGTTATCCCAAGTTAAGATAACGTATGTGTGCCCGGCTTTCGCTTCGACGTATTTCACGTTATCGCCGGGATAAATCGGAATCCAACCGTCGAGCGGCGCCCAGGGAATATCCAAAATGTCGTCGGTCAATCCCATATCTTGGATTTCGGTATCGTCCCAAACGTTTAGGTAGAAAGTTCCCTGATAATTCTCGAAGAAAAAATCCGCCGAATAGTCCGTTTCAACAGCGTCGTAAGGAACAACCGAATAGATACTGAAATCGTAACCCGCGCTGTTGGGGAATCTTCGATAATCGAAAACCGATTGATTCATTCCTTCGGGACGCGGCGCGCCGTAAACTTCGTCGTAACTTAAATCGCTTTCGTTGCCGGCAAGGTCGTAAGCCACAACGGCGTAATAATAACGTTCTCCGTTAACCGCGCCGTCGTCAATGTAAAAAGTATTTTCCGTTTGACCGAGCAATTTATATTCTCCGTAATAATCCCACGCCCAATAAACGTTGTAACCCGCCAAATCGTTTTCGCGGTTTTGATCCCAAACTATTTCAACGCGGTTGTCTCTTACGATGGTTTGAACGTTTTTCGGAGCCGCGGGCGGCGTTGTGTCTATAGTATAATAATCGTTGTAACTGTAGCAGCCTGTTAAAACGGATGCAAGCAAAATAACTAATAAAAGCGCTCTCGTTTTCATGATTTAAACTCCTTTTTGCTTTTTACTACGCAAACGCCGTGCCGATTTCCACAGTCGTGAAACAGTTCAAAAAGCTTAATTTTTTAGCGTTTCTATTAGTAAAATGTAGAATAAAACCAATGTGTGTAGAGTTTTGTGGACAGAAAAAATTCAAAGCAGAAATTCTTCAAAATTATCTTTATGAATAAAGTTAATTTTAGATCCGGGATATGCGGTTAAAAACGCCTTGGGCGTCTTCCATTTAGCTTTGGGATTCCATTTAATTTCAGTCGCCGTTAAAACGCCGTTTTGCTCTTCTATATAATCTATTTCCTGTTTTGCTACCGTTCGCCAGAAAAAAGCATTTACAAAATTTCGTTTGTAATGATTTCTTTTTACCCTTTCCGAAACAATATAATTTTCCATTAACGCGCCTTTATCTTGCCGGATAGACAACGGATTAAAATTTTTAATCAAAGCGTTTCTTACGCCGTTATCGTAAAAATAAATTTTCTTCCCTTTTTTAATTTCATTTCTCATATTTCTGCTAAGAGAAGTCAAACGAAAAACGACAAAAATTCTTTCAAGAAGATCAATATATTTTTCAACCGTAACCGGATCGGCTCCTATCAGTTGAGCGATTTCGTTATATTTTATTTCCGAACCGATTTGCAGCGCCAACGCCTGAACCAGTTTTTCCAACAATACAGGCTTGTTGATTTTTTCCCAATTGAGAATATCCTTAAAAAGGTAACTGTCCGTTATCAAATTCAAATGTTCAATTTCATCGCCGGGATTATTTATTACGTCCGGATAATATCCGTAAATCAGACGATTTTCAAACAATCTCTTTTCATCGGTCAATCCGTGATGATTAACCATTTCTCCAAACGACAGAGGGAAAAGATTATATTCATATTTTCTTCCCGTTAAAGGTTCATTTAAAATGTTTGACAATTCAAACGAAGAAGAACCCGTAATAATCAATTGTTTTTCCGGGAAATAATCGACGGCAATTTTAATAGTTAAACCGATGTTCGATATCCGCTGAGCTTCGTCGATTACGATAATTTGATTTTTTCCGAAAAGATTTTTTAATTGAGTAGATGTAGCGTTTGTTAATTTATCGCGCGTATCAATTTCATCGCCGTTCAGCCATAAATAATTTACGTCCAAATCATCGACAATTTTTTTTACCAGGGTAGTCTTTCCGACTTGCCTAGCTCCGAGAATCAATATCGCCTTTTTTTTACCTATTCTGCCGAGAATAATCTTTTCCAGCTCTCGAACTATCATAAAATTACCATGCTTAATTTAAAATCCAAAAAAAGATATGAATTTTTAGATTGTAATCCAAAAATATATGTATTTTCTTGGATTACAATCCAATAATATATACGAATTTTTCGATTTTAAACTTCTTAGCGAACTTTGCGTTTTTTTATCTTTGCGCTCTTTGCGTGAAACTATGCCTTAATTCACTCAAAGAATGCCAAAACTTTTCAGGAATAAACCTAAAAACTGAACGCTAAACGCTAAACGCTTACAAACTAAATCATCACAAACTCATCTTCAAAATAAATCTGCCCGTTGTTCACCGCCGCGACCGGTTTTCCCGTTAAAAGTCTTCCGTCGAACGGCGAATTTTTCGATTTCGATTTGAATTTCTTCACGTCAACGTTCCAAACTTTCTCAGCGTCAAAAATGGAAAGGTTTGCCTTT
>JAADIR010000189.1 GCA_013151245.1 Chlorobiota bacterium | reverse complement strand
TTGCCGGAGAAACCATTCCGAAAATCATTCGTTTTATTTCCGTCATTACCATTCCTCTGCTCATCGGTTCGTTCGTAATTTACGGAATGGCAAAAAAAGTTAGAATTTATGAATCGTTCGTCGAAGGAGCAAAAGAAGGATTTGAGATAGCCGTGAAAATCATTCCTTATCTCGTCGCTATTCTCGTGGCGATTGGAATTTTCCGAGCGGGCGGCGGAATGGATTTGTTAGTGAAAGTTTTGAGTCCGGCGACGAATTTCATCGGAATGCCCGCGGAAGTTTTGCCGATGGCGTTGATGCGCCCTCTTTCGGGCAGCGGCTCAATCGGGTTGATGACGGAGCTGATTACAAAGCACGGCGCCGATTCGTTCATCGGAGTTTTATCCTCGACTATTATGGGAAGCACCGAAACGACGTTCTACGTTATCGCCGTTTACTTCGGAGCCGTGAACATACGCAAAATTCGCCATGCGTTAGCCGCGGGGCTGTTGGCCGACGTCGCGGGAATTCTCGGCGCGTTGTTCATCGTGAAAATGTTGTTTTAACAAATTGAAAAAGAATGATTGAATGTTCGGGCGTGTCGAAATTTCAAATTTAGTTCCCCGTAAAAAACGCGGGACGGGTTCTACAAAATTTGCGCATTATTTTTTGAATATCGAACCAGTCTGCCGCCGAAGCGGAAATCGATTAACGATTGTTGATTCCAGATTTTTTTAACTTCTTAAATCAAAAATCGTTAATCCTTGTTCTTAAATCTTTTTGCAACTTTTTACAACTTGCCGCGCTAAGATTGAATGTTGAATGTTCGGGTGTATCGAAAATTTAAATTCATTCAACCATTCAGGCGTTTATCCATTCCGTTTGATGAACGCGAAATGATAAAATATTAAAAACAATATTGGAGAGAAGATAGATAATGAAAGTAATCATCACGCGCGAAATTCCTTCCATCGCCGAAGATTTGTTAAAAGCGGAAGGATACGAAGTGAAAATTATCGCGAAAAACCGATCCGCGGAAAAAGAGGAAATCATCCGTCGAGGAAAAAAAGCCGACGCTCTTTTAACCTTACTCAGCGATAAGATAGACAGAGAAATGATCGACAATTTAAAACAATGTAAAATTATTGCGAATTACGCAGTCGGCTATAACAACATCGACGTCGGTTACGCAAAATCGAAAGGTATTATCGTTACAAACACGCCCGATATATTAACCGACGCAACCGCCGATATCGCCATTGCTTTAACGCTTGCCGTTTCGAGAAGAATTACGGAAGGCGATACATTTATGCGTTCCGGCAAATTCAACGGTTGGGAACCGAAACTTCTTCTCGGCGTAAGTTTAACCGGAAAGACTTTTGGGATTGTCGGCGCGGGAAGAATAGGACAAGCGACGGCGAAACGCGCGAAAGCTTTCGGGATGAAAATAGTTTATTTCAACAGAAGTAAAAAGGAAAAATTTGAAAAAGAATTTGGGGCAAAAAAAGTTTCTCTGAAAAAATTATTTTCAACTTCGGACGTTATTTCGGTTCATCTTCCGCTGACCGAAAACACTTTCCATTTGTTAAACAAAGAAATTTTGTCTTTGATGAAACCTAACGCGATTTTTGTAAATACCGCTCGCGGCGAGATAGTGGAAGAAAAATATCTGAGTAAATTGTTGAAAGAGAAAAAAATATTCGGCGCGGGACTTGACGTTTACGAAGGAGAACCGGATTACGACAAGGAAATTTTAAAATTGAAAAACGTAGTTTTGCTTCCTCACATCGGGAGCGGGAATGTTGAAACTCGAAACAAAATGGCGGAGCTTGCCGCGAAAAATATCATTCGAGTTTTAAAAGGGAAAAAGCCGTTAACGCCGGTGATGTAAGTTTTTGAATTGAAGTTAGTAGGTTTAGATTTCCGCCTGCCTATCGGCAGACAGTCCTTCGCGGGAATGACTTCCGATTGTCATACCCGCGAAGGCGGGTATCCATTTCTTTTAGACATTATGTAGTTTTGATAGAGCATAAATAAGAATCTTTCCTCTTTCCGAATCATCTTTTACAACTTTCGGGTATCTTCATTTGCCTTGAAAAAGCGCTTCCTTCCTTGTATGTTTCATTATTTAAAATCTTTTTAGCAAAGGATTGCCGATTCGGAAGAAAATTAAATATTGGTTGGTTTTTCAAACTCTCTTTACCGCGTCTCTCTTCGCGCAGACGGAACTGAACACGGTTACGGCGCGCGATACTATTCCCATTAATTTTTCGAACAAGTATGAGATTTCTTCCGTTTCTATTATTCCGTTTTCCGAAAAAATATTCTTGCGCGGAAAATATTTAAATCGAAACGATTATAATTTCCACTATCGCGAAGGATATTTTTCGCTTTCCGACACTCTTCAATATTCAATTTTCGATACGCTTTACGTTACTTACGAGAAAATAAATTTTTCTTTAAAGAAAAGATATAAGAAAAGAAGTCTCGTCGTGAAATACGACGCGGGGATGAAGAACCCGATTAAAGTTCTTCAAACAGATTTGTCTTTTTTAAGTTCCGAATCGATTTTCGGAAAAAATATGCAAAAGAGCGGAACAATCGCGCGCGGGTTTACCGTTGGAACAAACAAAGATCTTTCCGTAAGCAGCGGACTCCGTTTGGAGCTTTCCGGACAATTGACCGACGATATTAAAATCGTTGCCGCGTTAACGGACGAAAACACGCCCATTCAACCGGAAGGAAACACGGAACGCCTTGAAGAATTAGACAAAGTTTTTATCGAAATTCGTCATCCGAACGCAATCGGCACTTTCGGCGATTATGATTTTATTGAAAAAGGAACGGAATTCGGCAACATTAAACGGAAACTGCAGGGTCTGAAAGCCGAAGGTTTATTTGAAAAGTTTCAAGGGAAGGTCGCTTTTGCAAGTTCAAAAGGGCAATTTAATTCGATGCGGTTTTTCGGCAATGACGGAAACCAAGGTCCGTATCGTCTTTCGGGAAAAAACAACGAGCGGAATATAATTGTTATCGCCGGAACCGAGCGGGTTTACATTGACGGAGAGCCGATGACCCGCGGGGAAAACAAAGATTACGTGATTGAATATTCAAACGCGCAAATCACTTTTACGTCCAACCGTTTGATCACTTCGGCAAGCCGGATTACCGTTGACTTTGAATACGCCGATAGAAAATATCAGCGCGATTTTTTCGGCGCGTCTTCAAATGCGCAGTTTTTCAGCGACAGACTGAACGTGCGAATCGGCGTTTATCGGGAAGGCGACAATCAGGACAACCCGATTGACGTCTTGTTATCCGACGAAGATAAAGCCATCCTCGGCGATGCGGGCGACGATATTTTAAAAGCCGTTCGCAGCGGCGTGGCGGAAGCGCCGGTAGATTCAACCGGAAAACCGCTCGGCGCTTATACGAAAACCGATACGCTGATTGACGGGAACGCTTTTTCATATTACAGATACGAGCCCGGCACGGATTCTTCTTCGTTCAATGTCGTCTTTTCCTTTATCGGCGATAAGAAAGGGAATTACGTGCGCGACGCCATCGGGCAATACCGCTTTGTTGGAATATCGGAAGGGGAATATCTTCCCGTTCGTTTGCTTCCAATGCCTTCTTTGAAGCAGACCGGAAATATTGTAATTAACGCCGTTCCTTTTGACGACTTGCATCTGAATTTGGAATTAGCCGGAAGCGCTTGGGATAAAAACCGTTTCTCCGAACTGAACGACGATGATAACAACGGTTACGCGCGGAATATTTTCCTTGAGTTCAACCCGAAAGAGATGAAGCTTTTCGGACTGAATTGGAAAGGAACGAAAATTCATTACAAAGACAGATATAGAGAAGAGCGTTTTACAACGCTCGACAGAGTTGACAACGTTGAATTCAACAGATATTACAATACGGAAAATTCATCGGGCAACGAAACTCTGCGAGAGTTCGGGCTGGAACTTTCGCCCGTGGAACAGTTGAAAATTAAAGGGCTTTACGGATTTCTGAAAAGAGGCGCTTTTTTTTCGTCGGAAAGATATTTGGGCGACGTTGTTCTGCGCGAAAAAAAATCTTATTCATTTAAGTTTAATTCCGATTTTGTAAAGAGTACGAACGCAGCTTCGTCAAGCAAATGGTTGAAGCAGAAAGGGGAAGCGTCGTATGAATTATGGAAGATAAGACCGGGAGTTTATTTTGAATATGAGAACAAGGAAGAACGTTTAATCGGCGCGGATTCATTGATTTCGAGCAGTCATAAATACGTTGAAGCCGGACCGTTTATGGAAGTGAGCGGGCTTTACGGTTTCAACTTCCGAGCTGCTTTTACGCAAAGAAAGGAATCTTTTCCGAAAGCGGGAGATATGACAAAAGAATCGGACGCGACCACAACGTCGTTAAATTTAAAATACAGGGGCGTGCGGGAATTTACCACAGACTTGAACGTCGTTTTACGGGATAAAAGAATTACCGACGAATTCAAATCCGCCGATCGTTCCGATAACGAAACGATTTTGATCCGTTCGCAGTCGCGGTTTAATTTTTGGAAACGTTTTATCGACGGCGCGCTTTTTTACGAAGCGGCTACCGAAAAGGCGGCGAAGTTGGAAAAAGTTTTCATCAAAGTTCCTATCGGAACGGGAAACTATATTTACGCGGGGGATTTGAACGATAACGGAATTGCCGACGAAGAAGAGTTTATTCCAACGAACGTCAACGGCGATTTTATTTTAACCACTTTGCCGAGCGACAAGCTTTATCCCGTTATTACTTTGAAATTCAACACAAGATGGAAAATAGATTTCAGAAAGATTATTTCTTCGAACGGATTTTTTGCCGGAGCGATAAAAGCGATATCAACGGAAACTTTTGTGCGCGTTGACGAAAAAAATAACACGGAAAATACTTCTGATATTTATCTTCTCCGTTTTTCAAAATTTATGAACGATTCTACAACGGTGCGCGGCGCAAACGAATTTCAACAAGATATTTTTATAATGAAAAACAATCCCGAACTGTCGTTCCGTTTTAGATACAATCAACGACGCTCGCACGTTAACTATTCAAGCGGACTTGAGAAGGGTTACTACCGCGAACGTAGTCTGCGCCTGAGGATGAAGCTGGTTAAGGAATTGCGGAATCAAACCGACTTCGCAAATTTTGCCGAAAACGTTTTGGCCCCGAATACTTTGAGCAGTTCGCGCACGGTAACGAGGAACGAAATTACGTCGGATTTTTCTTATCGTCCGCAAAACAACGTTGAAGTAGGATTTAAATTGAACGTTGGAGAGATTACGGACGTTTTTCCCGCCGAGCCGACGAACATCAGCGTAAACGCGCAATCGCTCAGAATAACGTGGTCGATTTCCGGTAAAGGACGTTTGCGCGCCGAAGCGGAAAGAAAGGAGTTGATTTCAAAGGGGGGCGAAAGTTTTATTCCGTTCGAAATTACGCAGGGATTATCGATAGGAAAAAATTATATTTGGCGCGTAAGTTTTAATTACCGTTTTGCAAACAACCTTCAGGCAACGGTTAATTACGATGGAAGAAAACAAGGCGACGGAAGAGTGATAAACACAATGCGCGCGGAAGTGCGGGCGTATTTTTAAAAGCTAATATTTTTAAATAATTAAAAAGTTGAAGAGAAATGAAAGTTGAATCTATTTTAGTCGAAGTTCATGTTTTCAAAAGAACGGAAGACGGAATTAAATTTCTGCTCTTGAAAAGAAACGAAAAAGACAGTTACGGGGGCGTTTGGCAAATGGTTACCGGACGGATTGAAGAAAACGAAAAGGCGTTTCAAACCGCGTTGCGAGAAGTGAAAGAGGAAACCGGATTAAATCCCATAAAATTGTGGAGCGCGCCCAATGTGAATTCTTTCTATTCGGCTGAAAGGGACGCCATTCTTTTTATTCCCGTTTTTATTGCGGAAGTTGACGGAAAGGCAAGCGCGTCGGTCTCATTCGAGCATTCGGAATTAAAATGGGTAACGTCGCAAGAAGCAAGGGAGATGCTTATCTGGAAAGGGCAGCGCTCATCGGTTGAAATTATCTGCGAGTATCTTACGAAAGAAGGAAACACGCTGAACTTCAATGAAATAAAAATATAGCTGTAGAACGAACTAAAGGAATTATTAATTGTAAATTATTCATTAGGCGTTTTTAGCGTTTTATTCTTTCGTCATATTTCGTAAATTTCATTCATAACAAAAAACAAAATTTGAGGTAAATGTGGGATTATTAATTGTTGGTTCGGTAGCTCTCGATTCGGTTGAAACTCCGTTCGATAAAATTGAAGACGCGCTCGGCGGCTCGGCGACTTATATTTCATTAGCGGCAAGTTACTTTACCGCGCCGATACATTTGATTGGCGTTGTGGGAGACGATTTCTCGAAAGAGTATATTGAACTTCTTGAAAATCACGGAATCGATTTGACCGGACTTCAAATTATTGAAGGCGGTAAAACATTCCGCTGGGGCGGGAAATATCATTACGATTTGAATATGCGCGATACTCTTTTTACGGAATTGGGAGTTTTTGAAACTTTCGATCCACAAATACCTGAAAAGGAGCGCAACGACAGATTTGTTCTGCTCGGCAACATTCATCCCTCTTTACAGTTGAACGTTCTTTCGCAAGTGAACGATAACGCCTTTACGGTTTGCGATACGATGAACTTGTGGATTGAAACGGCTCGCGAAGAATTGGACGAAGTAGTAAAACAAGTGAACGTTCTAATCATAAATGATTCCGAAGCAAGGTTAATGACAAACGAATCGAATTTAATTATTGCCGCAAGAAAAATTATGGAGATGGGACCGAAATATTTAATTATTAAAAAAGGCGAACACGGCGCGCTTCTGTTCGGGGAAGACCAAGTTTTTTCCGCTCCGGCTTATCCTTTGGAACACATCTTCGATCCAACCGGCGCGGGCGATTCGTTTGCCGGCGGTTTTATGGGATATCTGCATAATACGGGCGATTTAAGTTTTGAAAATATTAAACGCGCGGTTATTTACGGAAGCGCCGTCGCTTCTTTTTGCGTCGGAAAATTCAGCGTGAAAGGATTGGAAGATTTGGATATGCTTCAAATAAAAGACAGATTCAGAGAGTTCAAAAAATTAGCTCTTTTCAATGAAGGAGATTAGGAGAAGTGAGTTACATAAAAAGCGTTGATTTCAAAGACGACAGGCTTGTCATTATTAATCAAACAAAACTTCCGCTTGCCGAAGAATATATTATTACCGACGATTACGAACGCATCGCGCTTTCAATAGAACGCCTCGAAGTCCGCGGAGCTCCGGCTATCGGCATTGCCGCGGCGTACGCGGTTGCGTTATCGTTTAAGCATTTTAAAGGAAACGCCGAAGAACGCTTTGCGAAAGTATTTGCCAGGCTAAAGACGACGCGCCCAACTGCGGTAAACCTTTTCTGGGCTTTGGGTGAAATGAGATCGGTTTTCGAGAAAAACAAAAACTCTGAAAATTTGTATCATATTCTTATCTCGAAAGCTGAAAGTATTCACAAAGACGATATTGAAATGTGCGAAAGGATTGGCGCGAACGGTCTGAAACTGTTCGATAAAAAACTTAGAATTTTAACTCACTGCAATACCGGCGCGCTTGCCACGGGCGGAATCGGAACGGCGTTTGCCGTTATCTACACGGCGTTTCAGAAAAATTTGGTCGAATATGTTTACGCCGACGAAACAAGACCGCTTCTGCAGGGTTCGCGATTAACCGCTTTTGAATTGGAAAAAGCGGAAATACCTTTCTCGATTATTACAGATTCCGCCGCGGCGTTTTTAATGCGGCAGGGCAAGGTGGATTTGGTTATCACGGGAGCCGATAGAATCGCCGTCAACGGCGACGCGGCAAATAAGATAGGCACTTACAATCTTGCGGTCCTTTGCAAGCATCACGACATTCCGTTTTATATCGCCGCGCCATATACGACTATTGATAAAACTTGTCCGACCGGTTCCGAAATAAAAATTGAAGAAAGAGGAAAGGAAGAAATAATTTCAATTGCCGGGCGCCAAATAACAAAAGAAAGCTATTCGGTTTATTCTCCGGCGTTCGACGTTACGCCGCATGAACTTATCGAGGGAATTATCACGGAGACCGGGCTTTATAAAAAACCTTACAATTTTCTCGATGTCTGAAATTATTAAAACCGAAGCGGTTACGCTTTCGAAAATAAATTACGGCGATACAAGTCTCATCTTAAAATTGTTCACGAAAGACTACGGAAAAATGAGCGTTATCCTAAAAGGGGCGCGTTCGCCGAAATCGAAACTCGGCGCTTCCGCCGATACGCTGAACTATGTTGACGTTGTTTTCTATTTCAAAGAAAACCGCGAAATGCAGCTTGTAAGTCAAATTGAAATATTAAATCATTTTACGGCGCTTCGCGAAGATTATGAAAAAATGAAATACGCATCGGCGGTAACCGAAGCGGTGGAAAGGTTTACGGCGGATCATGAAGTTTATCCCCTTATATTCAAAGGGTTTGTGAGAATATTGAAATTAATAAACGAAGAAAAAACGCCTCCGGAATTGCTCTTTATAAAATTTCTATTTTTTTTAATTAAAGAAATAGGTTTTGAATTCCATTTAACAAACTGTTCGGTCTGCGGAAAAAATATCGGCGTAACCGAATCGGCGGCTTTTACGGTAAGCCAAGGATTAGTTTGCGAATCATGCGCCAAAAACTTGTCGTCGGTTTATCAATTAAATGCGGAACTTTTAAAAATTTTCAATGGTATAAGCAACCGTTCGGAACAAATTGAATGTTCTTTATCAGCGCTGAGGAAGATGATTCAACTTTTGGAAAGATATTTAATATTTCAGACGCCGGAGTTTGGCGGTTTCAAAACATTCAAACTTTTCGGATAGATTAAAAAATTATAAGGAGAAGAAAAATGCAGAAGAGAAATTTTTTTGGCGCCGCGGCGTTAATATTTTTCGGAATAATTTTCGGCGCGGTTTTAGTGTCGAATCTAGGATGGGTAAGACCAAGTTATGCGGACGTTCAAGTTGGCGCGGATCATCCGCCGCTGCAGGAAGTAAATATTGACGCCGAAGCCTTTAACGACGCGTTCACTAACGTTGCCGAAAAGGTTACCCCGTCTATTGTTTCGATACATGTCGTTTCAACGCAAAAACTGCAGCAAATGGAAATGCCTTTCAAATTCTTTTTCGATCATCCCGACGTTCCCCAAACTCCCGAGAGAAAACAAGAAGGAAGCGGAAGCGGCGTGATAATTTCGAAGGACGGATATATTTTAACAAATAACCATGTCGTAAAAAACGCTGAAAAAGTTACTGTTCTGCTAAATTCAAAAGAGACTTACAAAGCCGAAGTGGTCGGCACCGATCCGCTTACGGATTTGGCGGTAATTAAAATTGACGCGGACGATGATTTGCCCGCAGCTTATTTGGGCGATTCGGACAAACTGAAAGTCGGGCAATGGGTCGTTGCAATAGGCAATCCTCTCGGCTATTTAACTTCAACCGTAACCGCGGGAATTGTCAGCGCTCGCGGAAGAAATCTGAATTTAATAAACGATAAAAACGGATACGGAATTGAAGATTTTATTCAGACCGACGCGGCGATAAATCCCGGAAATAGCGGCGGCGCTTTGGTTGACTTAACAGGCGCGGTTGTGGGAATTAATACGGCGATTGCAACTAACGGTTTTAACGCAAGCTATATCGGTTACGGTTTTGCAATCCCGATCAATGTTGCAAAAACAGTTTCAGAAGATTTGATTTCTTACGGGAAAGTTAGACGCGGGTATATCGGAATTATGATCGCTCCGGTGGACGCGGCTAAAGCAAAAGCGCTCGGTCTTGACAAACCGCACGGAGTTTTTATCAATCAAATAGTTGAAGACGGCTCTGCTTCTAAAGCGGATATTCAGCCGAGCGACGTAATTTTGAGCATCGACGGTAAAGAAGTAAACCAGCCCAACGAACTTCAAAGCTACATTGCAACAAAGCGCGCCGGCGACGAAGTAACGCTGAAAATTTTCCGAGACGGCGATACAATTGAACGAACCGTTACTCTTAAAGCAAGAAAGGAAGACGAAAAAGCCGTTGAAATTTCCAAAGAGAGAAAAGAACGCGATAAGAAATTGGATAAGTCGGAAATTACGTTCGACAATCTCGGATTGACCGTTAGAAATATGACTTCCTCGGAATTGGAAAAATACGGAACCGAGAACGGAATTTTAATAACAAAAGTCGAACCGTATTCTCCGGCTCAGGATCAGAATCTCGGACGTGGAATTGTTATTTCCGAAGTAAATAAAAAATCTATTGACGACGTTGAACAATTTGAAGATATTATTAACGATAAAAAGGGAGACGCAATTTTAATGAAGATAGTTCTTCCAAACGGCAATTCAAACTTCGTAGGTTTGGAAATACCGGAAAAATAATTCATCCAATCATGATTTACAAGCCCGGCTTTTTGCTAAAAAGTCGGGCTTTTCTTTTTATATTTAAATGACGTCAAAAAAAGTATTGAGAAGATTATGATCAGATTTTTAACCGCGGGCGAATCGCACGGGAAAAAGCTTACAACAATTGTGGAAGGATTTCCTTCCAACTTAAAACTGAATGCGGAATTCATCAATCAAGAATTAAAGCGGCGGCAATCCGGTTACGGGCGCGGCGGAAGAATGAAAATTGAAAGCGACGAAGTTCAAATTCTTTCCGGCGTTCGCTACGGAAAAACGCTCGGCTCTCCGATAACGCTTCAAATCAATAACAACGATTGGAGTAATTGGACTGAAATTATGTCGTCCGAAGAGAAAAAATATAAATCACAACCGGTAACGGTTCCGCGCCCCGGTCATGCGGATGTTGTCGGCGTAACAAAATACGATTATGACGATATCCGAAATTCAATCGAACGCTCGAGCGCGCGGGAAACCGCCGCGCGAGTTGCCGCGACTTCGGTTGCAAAAAGATTTCTGGAAGAGTTTGGAATTACCGTCGGGAGTTTTGTTGAAAGTATCGGAGGGATTTATCCCGAGAAAAATTTCCTAGATAAACTTTTGCAGAATAAATTACGAAAAGATTTTTCAGCCGAAACGCTTGCGGCGAAAGCGGATAAAAGTTCCGTTAGAGTTTTGGAAAAGGAACATGAGAAAAAAATCATTCGAAAAATTCAAAACGCAAAAAGCCGCGGCGATACGCTCGGCGGAACGTTTGTCGTTGCCGCAACCGGAATGCCGGTCGGGTTGGGAAGTTTCGTTCATTACGACAGAAAGCTCAACGTCGGAATCGCTTCCGCAATTTCGTCAATCAACGCCGTTAAAGGAGTTGAAATCGGCGCGGGATTTAAAACCTCCGACGCTTTCGGCTCGGAAGTTCATGATGTAATTGTCGTGAAAGAAGGCGGCATAACTCGAAAAACAAATTACGCCGGCGGAATTGAAGGCGGCGTTTCAACGGGACTGCCGATAATTGTCCGCGCGGCAATGAAACCGATTGCCACTTTGATGACGCCTATTGAAACAATCGATTTGAAAACCGGAAGAAAAATTAAGGCGAGAAGAGAACGAAGCGACTTTACCGCCGTTCCGGCTTGCGCCGTAATTGCCGAAGGTATGCTTGCCTGGGCGATAGCCGAATTGTTTTTTGAAAAGTTCGGCGGCGATTCGATGAAAGAAATTAAAAGAAATTACGCAGCTTGGATAAAGAGTGGAAGTAAAAACGTTTTTAATAATTTTAAATAAGATTAATTCGCTTCAAAATTTATTTCCGTAGCCAAACATTCTTGTTGCAAATATACATGTAGCCCGGACATTCTTGTCCGGGGAAAACAGAAAGCCGAAAGAAAATAAACAGAAATAAAAAGAGAAAAAATTGTTAAACATAAAAACATTTGTTTTCAGTCCGTTCGACGTAAACACGTTTGTTGTTTGGGACGACGGTTCCAAGGAGTGCGCGGTAATTGATCCCGGATGTTATTCTGACGAAGAAAAAAATTCGCTCGCAAAATTCATCGCTGAAAAAGAATTGAGAGTAAAATATCTTTTTAACACGCATTGCCACATCGATCATATTTTCGGCAACGCGTTTGTGAAAGAAAAATTCAATCCGCAATTTCTAATTCCGAAAGAAGACCTCTTTCTTCTCGAAATGGGAAAAGAGCAGGGAAGAATGTTTAATCTGGATTTGGACGAACAACCGAAACCGGATGATTTTTTCTCGGAAGAAGAAACGCTTTCCGTCGGTAATCTTTCGTTTTCATTTCTTTTTACTCCGGGTCACACGCCGGGCGAGTTTTGTTTTTATGCGGAAAAAGAGAATATCTGTTTCACGGGCGACGTTCTTTTCAAAGAAGGAATCGGGCGAACGGATTTATGGGGCGGAAACTATGAAACTCTCATTACTTCGATTGAAAAGAAATTGCTTACTCTACCGGAAGATGTAAAGATATTTCCGGGACACGGCGAGCAATCTACAATCGGATATGAAAAAATTAACAATCCTTTCTTTTGACTCCAAAAATGGAAGACGAAAAAAAATCTGTCATTCCGATCCCGATTTATCGGGAGAAGGAATCTATCGGACTCGAGAGAACGAAAAAATACATTCCGAAACTATTAAACGAATATAAAAAAATAAAAATCCGGTAATTTAATATTGGCATAATCAAAAATTAAAGATACTTTGTTCTAAGAATTTAAGATTGGTCAAACCGTATATTATTGAATTAACGGGCTTTTGCATGACTGAAAGCTTTT
>JAADIR010000184.1 GCA_013151245.1 Chlorobiota bacterium | reverse complement strand
CAGAACCAACTTCTTCGTCGCTCTGAAGTTTCCGCTTTCGAGAGCATAGTAGTAAATTCCGGAAGTGAGTTTGACCGGAAGCGCGTCGGTATTCAAATCGAATACGTGCGCTCCGGCGCTTTGTTCTTCGTTTATTAACATGTAAATTTTTTCTCCGAGAGAATTATAAAGAATCAGTTTTACGTTTCCGGTTTCTTTTATGGAGTAAACTATCTTCGTCGATGGATTGAAAGGATTAGGATAGTTCTGTTCCAACGAATATTGATAAACCGGCTCGACGCTAACTTCGACAATGCTTGAGTAATCGAACGTTCCGTCGAAATCGATTTGTTTCAACCGATAAAAATATTTTCCTTTTGAAAGATTTTTATCGGTAAAGGAATAATTTTGCGTTTCGGAAGTCGTGCCGTTTCCTTCAACAAAACCGATTTGGTTCCACGCGTTGTCGCCTTGAGCGAAAGAGGACTTTCGCTCTACAAAGAATCCTTTGTTGTTCGTTTCCGTAGCCGTCGTCCAATTTAAATTCACGTTTTCATCGGTTGCGCCGGCGGAAAACGAAGTAAGTTCAACCGGAACCGCGGCGTAATAATAGACTTTAATATCGTCGAGATACCAACCGTCTCTTGTAACTCCGCCGTCGGTTACTAGTTTAAATCTTATTTTAATTTGCTGTCCGGTATAAGCGTCCAAGTTAATTTCTTCCTTAACCCAACTCAATTGCGTTCCGTCGTAAATGGGCGAACCGTTAGGTTGAAAAGAGCCGGAGCCCGGGTTTGTGTAATTTCCTTCGAGATAAGCCCAAGAAACGCCGTCGTCCGTAGAGATTTGCGCCGTTCCGTAATCCCAATTTCCTTCGATATCCCACTTGCTCCAAAATTCCAAATAAGGTCCCGTAATACCGGTAAGATCAATCGGATCGGTTAACGTCATTATATTTGTTGAATTATCCACATAGTTGCCGTTTTTACTGTCGGTGTAGCAGCTCGGCAGCGTGTAAGAGGTCGCCGTTGTAACATCCCATTTAGGCGTCGAAGGCGAAGCGGAAACCGTCCAATTTGTAGTCGGATTGTCCATCGGGTCTTCAAAAATGCTTGTGGGAACGCCGATAGTAATGGTTACATGGTCGGTCAGCATAAGATCGCCGTTGTTATAAATATTAATGTTGATTGTTTGTCGGGAACCGATAGGCGCCGAAGCGGAAATATCGAAAGTGAACGGAACCAGATTGCCGTTGCTGCCGCGCGACGGAATGAGTCCGTATGCAGCCGAATTATTATCAACGATAATATTCAGATCGGTTGAAGAAATTGTCGCCGAAACGTTTTGCGCGTCGCTTAAACCCTTGTTCTTTAAATTGATAGTCATCTCCACATGGTCGCCGGGCGCGAAATAATCTTGCCCGAAAGTAACTCCGTTAACTTTAACAAACTCTCCCGCCGCCCAAGTGATGTACAAGTTCGGAAAAATGTTTTCTTCGGCAAGAGGAATAATTCTGCTCTGCGGAGGCCAAAAACCGTCGGAAGAAGAACCGACTTCCGGCGTCATCGAAATGATTTTATTTTTTACGGTTTGCTCGCCGTACATCCAATCGTCGGCTGCGCCGTTTACGTTATAAATAATTTCGCTTCCGCCCCAAGTGTAGCCGTTATATTGAGTCATCTCGGAAGAATATTCCTGATAGATAAGGGAATCGGGCGTCTTTGCCGTTACGTATCCCCAAGGGTTGATAAGCAGATTACTGTAAGTGTGGTAATTCAAAACGGTTTTGAAATTATGCAAACCGACAAACTGTCTTACGTTCTCCGTAGCGGGTTCGGAAAACGCCGCGGTTCCTCTGTAAGTTTCCGAACCGCCGTAACCGCTTGAACCGTCGTTATCGTATCCCCATTTATATCCCCAATTCCGGTTCAAATCAACGCCTTCGCTGCCGTCGTCGTTATCTCGTCTATTTTTTCTCCACATTCCGCCGCCGTTCGGATCGGTTGAACGGTTATATTCATATCCGTCGGCGTTAAAAACGGGAAGAAAATAAATCTCGCGATTATTGAGAAGATAAGTAACTTCCGGATCCGTTCCGTAATTTTCCAAAAGATACCACATGTAGTAAACGACGGTCATCATTCCTTCGGGTTCGCGGGCGTGAATCAGCGAATTAAAAAAGACTTCGGTTTCCCCTTCGTTAACGTCTGCATTTTGAGAAATTTTCACGACATACATTTCTCTTCCTTCCAGCGTTTGCCCGATACTTGTTTTAACCGTAATTAGGTCCGGATAATCGCTGCGCATTTCGTCAAGCTCGTCTAACGCTTCCTGATAAGTAAGATAACCGCCCATTGTGCCGTAATTAAAACCGGTAACGCCGAATTTTTCTTTTGATTCGCGCAGCGCGTCGTTTTTCTGCGCTTCAGACATTTTCGGCAAAGCATTGTAATAATTTTTCCAATTATCAATTAGAACTGTTACAGGCAAGCCAAGTTCCAAAATTGAATTGTATTCGCTTTCATTTACAAACAGATCAATCGTATTTTCCTTTGAAACAAACGCAGATTCAATTGGAATTCCCTTTTCAGCTATCAAGGAAATATCGCTTTTATTGGAAATAGCAATTTGAATTTTTTTGTAATTTTGCGAAAAAGAAACGGTCGATAAAATAATTAAAAATAAAAAAGTTAATTTTTTCATTTTAATGCCCAAATAATTTAATTTATAAATCTTATTGTTAAAGGATAACGGTACTGAGTTCCATTATTTGTCTGCACTCCGGCAATAATAACTAAAATCAGATCCATCAGCCCCAATCCTATTAAAAGCGGAATCCCGATAATAAGAATTATCAGTATTATTGAGACCGCAATATAAATCGTCATCGATATCTGGAAGTTTAACGATTCCTTACCCGCCTGATCGACAAATTCCGATTCGTCTTTTTTGATCAGCCAAACAACAAGCGGACCCAAAATATTGCCGAACGGAATAATGAAACCGGATAACGCGGAAAGATGGCAAAGCATACCCCAAGTTTTTTCGTCGTCTCTGATGATTTCCCCCATTTTTTATTTAGAATAATATATAAATTAAGAAAACTTTTATTCTAAAGCGAACCTATAATTTGATTTCAATTCCTTAATGATTCATTTTTATTCGATTTCTAATTTACGTTTTCAAAAAATTAAAAATATTCTTCTTTGCCGTCAGCGTAAGCGTTATCCCTCTGGCAAACATGAATATTGTCATTGCAAGCCAAAGCGAATTATTTCCCAAGCTTTCACGCGTTAAAAAATAAAGGGGAAGAAAAACGGCAATTGTACTTATCAGCATACTGTTTCGCATTTGCTTAGTCATCGTCGATCCGAGATAAACGCCGTCCCAAATAAAACTCCACGAGTTTATAACCGGAGCGATAATAGTCCAACCGAAAAACGACATGGCAATCAGAACAACTTTTTCATTTGAAGTGAAAAGAGATACGATCTCATTTCCGAATAAGATATAAACCAGCGAATAGAAAAATCCCAGCCCGATTCCCCACGCAAACGAATATTTTACCGCGGCAATGAATTTTGTCCGGTTCCTCATTCCGTAATATTTCCCCACCAAACTTTCCGCCGCAAACGCAAATCCATCTATTCCGTATGAAAGCAAAAGCCAAAGCTGAATTAAGATAGAATTCGCCGCGAGAATATCTTCCCCGAAAGTTCCCGATTCTGCGATAAAGAATGAAAAAGTAAAAACAAGACAAATTGTTCGAATGAAAATATCAAAGTTAACCGTAAAGAATTTTTCCAGTTTTACAGCATCAAATATTTTTTTGAACGGAACAGCGACTAAATAAGATTTATACTTTGCAAAGAAAATAACTACCGCAAGAAAAAGTCCCAAATATTGAGCAATCACCGTTCCCAACGCAACGCCGTCCGATTTCATTCCGTAATGATAAACGAAAAGATAATCGAGAGTAATGTTAACCGAATTCACAACCAGCGAAATGAGAAGCGGCGTTTTCGCATCCTGCATTCCGAAAAACCAGCCGTAAAAAGCATATAGCGAAAGCGCAGCCGGAGCGGCAAAGATTCTAATGAAAAAATATTCTTCGGCAAGAACGGTTACCTCCGCCGGCGCGTCTATTAAATAAAAACCGATTCCCGCAATAGCTTGACGTAAAAGAATCAACGCAGCCGAAACGAGAGCGGCGACAAATAAAGCGCGCAGTAAAACGGAAATGATTTCTTCCCTATTTTTTCCGCCGTAGCTTTGCGCCGTCAAACCGGTCGTTCCCATACGCAGGAAGCCGAAACCCCAGTAAATAAAATTGAACATAACCGAACCGACCGCAATAGCGCCGATGTAAGCGACTTTGTCCAAATGCCCGACGATTGCCGTATCAACCGAACTCAAAAGCGGAACGGTAATATTGCTCAATATATTCGGTATGGCAAGACGAAGTATTTGCTTATTCACAAATAATCTTTGCCTTACTTTTTGTGGATGCTTGCCGCTTTTTCCGCCGCCGTGACAATTCCTTTTATCATTGCGGAGCTGAATCCGTTGTGCTCCATTTGATTCAAGCCGGAAATCGTCAAGCCTTGCGGAGTCGTTACTTTATCGATTTCCCGTTCCGGGTGCATTTGTCCGTCCACCAGCAAAGAAGCCGCGCCTTTTGCGGTCTGCGCCGCCATCATTATCGCGTCTTCGGCGTGAAAACCGATTTCGGTTCCGCCCTGTCCGGCAGCTCTGATCGCGCGCAAGAAAAACGCTACTCCGCAAGCCACTAGCGCGGTTGCAGGCTCGATTAAGTCCTCGCTTATAACCGCGGTTTTCCCGACCGTGTTAAAAATCTTAACCGCGGTTTCCAACGCTTCCGAATCTTTTTTGTCGGCGCTTATGCAGGTCATCGATTCTTTTATTGAAATCGCAGTGTTCGGCATCAAACGAACAACCGGAATTTTCTCCCCGACGATTTTCTTAATATGTTTGATCTCAACTCCGGTAACGACCGAAAGAAGCATCTGCCTCTTTTCATCAAGAGCGCCGGAAATTTCTTCGAGCGCCGCGTCTGCTTTCTGCGGCGTAACTGCAATAATTACAATCGCAGAACTTCGAACGGCTTCAACATTATCGGAAGTTATCTTAACGCCGTATTCCTTGAATTTTTCCAGCGGTTTTATTTTTCTTTTCGTAAGAGTGATGTTGGAAGGTTTAATTATCTTCGAATCGAGTAATCCTTTCGCGATAGCGGACCCGATATTTCCGCAGCCGATTATGGCTAGACTTTTACTTATTTTCATACGCTCCAATAATTTTAATTATCAATTTTCTATTTATCCATGCGCGGCGTCCAGTGGATTATCAATTATAATTATTACACATTGATTTTTTCATTTTCGCTTTTTGCGATTATCACCGCGCAAGTCGAATCGCTCCACACATTTACGGTCGTACGCATCATATCGAGAATTCTATCGACCGCAAGAATAAGCCCGACGCCTTCAAGCGGAAGACCGACGACCGAGAGAACTACAGTGATCATCACCAAACCCGCCATCGGAATTCCCGCCGCGCCTATTGACGCAAGCAGCGCGGCAAAGACCATCATGAATTGGTGAAGAATCGGGATATCCAAACCGTACGCCTGCGCGATAAAAATAGCCGCGACCAATTCGTAAAGAGCCGTTCCGTCCATATTGACAGTGGCGCCGAGCGGAAGAACAAAACTTGTTATTTTGTTCGACACGCCGCTATTATGCTCAACCGCTTCCATTGTTAACGGCAGAGTTGCGCTCGACGACGCGGTGGAAAAAGCCGTAAGCAACGGCGCCGCCATATTCCGCGCATGTTTAACGGGATTTACCTTCGCTATAAATTTCATCATTGCGGGCAAGGTTAAAAACGCATGAGTGAATAGCGCCAATATCACGGTAAGCATGTAAAGCCCCAATCCGGAAATCAAATCTCCCATATTTCCGCGCGCCGTTTGATCTGCGACCACCTTCGAAACGATTCCGAAAATTCCCAGCGGAGTGAATTTTATGATGAACGAAGTTATCTTCATCATCACTTCGAAAAATGCGTTGAAGAAATCGGTCAGCAAAGCGCTGTATTTCGTCTCTACTTTCGTGATGAAAAATCCGAGAATCATCGCAAAGAAAATTATTCCGAGCATGTTCCCGTCCGAAAAAGCGTTGAAAATATTTTTCGGAATTATTTTCATCAGCGTTCCGCCGAATGAATCTTTAGCTTTCGCCAAGCCCTCGACCGTTTGCGTCAACCCCAAATCAACCCCTACTCCGGGTTGAAAAAGATTAACGAAAACCAATCCGGTGATAATTGCAAGAAGACTTGTTAAAACGTAATACCCCAACGTTTTAACTCCCAGTCGCCCGAAATCGCTTGCCCCGCCTATGTTTGCGACGCCGGAGACTATGGAGCTCAATATTAACGGTATGATAATCATCTTCAAAGCGTTAAGGAAAATAGTTCCCATCCATGAAACATACGAAACCGCGTCGGGGAAAAACAGTCCGAAAAAAATGCTTAATACCAAAGCTATTAAGATTTGCCAGTGAAGTTTGATCTTTTTCATTTCCGCGCCCCCGATTATGTTAAAAGTTCGGCAATAATTTCATCGCAAAGGAGATAACCTTTTTTCGTCAATCTTAAAACGTCGTCGTCCCGCAAGATAAAATCTTTATCAATAAGGTTTTTAATATATGAATTTTTCTTTTTAAAAAAACCGCCGTCGAAATTCCGCAAATATTCCGAACGGCTCAATCCTTCTCCGCGTATATTGAGCATAATAAATTCTTCGCGCATTTCTTCGTCCGTAAGCGTTTCGCTATTGCGCATTGCATTTCTTTTCGTTTGGACCGATTTATTGTAAAAACTCAGAGCCGAAAAATTCCACCATCGCCGTCCTCCAACGAAAGAATGAGCCGAAGGTCCGAAACCGAGATATTCGCCGCGTTTCCAATAGATGAGATTGTGTTCGCATTTGTAATTCTCTTTCGCAAAGTTGGAAACTTCGTATTGGGTAAAATCTTTCGCCGTTAAAAAGTCTATCGTTTCTTCGTAAAGTTCGGCGTCGGTTTCTTCTCCGCTTATTTTCACTTTCCCGTCGAGAACCATTTTGTTCAAAATCGTTCCTCGTTCCAAAATCAAACTGTAAGCCGAAATATGTTTTACCGGCAGCGACGCTGCGACGTTAAGATTTTCTTTCCATTTTGCTTTTGTTTGTCCGGGAAGATTGAAAATCAAGTCGATACTGATATTATTGAAATCGGATTCAACGGCTTCTTCAACTGTTCTAATCGCCGTCGTTCTGTCGTGAATGCGGGTGAGGAATTTCAAATCGTCATCGTCAAACGATTGAACGCCGACGCTCAATCGGTTTATGCCAATCGTTCTAAACTCCTTTAATTTCACGGAGTTCACAGTTCCCGGATTCGTCTCCATTGTTATTTCAATATTTTCATCAATCGTGAAATTCTTTTTCAGCGATAAAATTATCTCGTCAATAAATTTAGGCGACGTCAACGAAGGAGTTCCGCCGCCGAAAAAAATAGTTTTGATCTTTTTTAATTCCGAATACTTTTCGGCGTAATGCTCAATTTCTCTTTTTAATGATTGCAGAAACAAACCGGAATTTTTTGTGGTAATTACCGAATAGAAATCGCAGTAAACGCATTTGTGATCGCAAAAGGGAATGTGAATGTAAATGCCGATTTCGTTCATTGCGTTAGCGATTCCGCACAAAAGAAATAGGACGCGGATTTGTTATGATAATTTTGATTTTCGCCGATGATTTTATCAAGTATTTAATTGTTTAAATTTAACAGTTCTCTCGCGTTATTTAAAGTCGTTTCTGTCAGCTTATCGCCGCTCATAAGTTTTGCCACTTCTCCAATACGCCCGTCGTCGTCGAGTTTTTTCACGGCGGTTACGGTTCTTCCTTCTTTTTCAATTTTCAGAACGGAATAATGATGATTGCCGAACGAAGCGATTTGCGGCAGATGCGTTATAGCGATTATCTGGTGCATCGCCGATAAATTTTTCAACGCGCGTCCGACCTTCCGCGCAATCTGCCCGCTTATTCCAACGTCTATCTCGTCGAAAATCAGAAGCGGAAGTTTGTCCCGTTTCGCCATCACCGATTTCAAAGCCAGCATCACGCGGGATATTTCTCCGCCGGAAGCGGTTTTGGCGAGCGGCTTTACCGTCTCGCCAACGTTCGTCGAAATAAAAAACTCAACGGCGTCGAATCCCCGCGGCGTGTATTTATAAGCCTTTCCGCCATGCGGAATTGTTCCGCCCTCGTCCGGCGCGGCTTCGAGCGGTTCGATTCTAATTTCAAATTTCGCGTGTCCGACGCCGAGTTCTTTCAAATTTTCAACCACTTCCCGTTCAACTTCCTTCGCCGCTGCTTTTCTTTTTTTCGAAAGATTCGCGGCAAGCGCGCCGAGTTCTTTTCCGAGTCTTTTAATCTCTTCTTTCAGCGCGTTTATATTTTCTTCGAGATTCTCCTCGCTTTCAATTTCCTTTTCAATTTTTTCGCGATACGAAATAAGCGCGTCAACCGAGCCGCCGTATTTTTTCTTCAGCAAATTTATTGAAGACAATCTTTCCCGCGCGCTTTCCAATTCTTCCGAATCGATTTCAATCGAATCGCAGTAACGGCGGAGGAAATCGGAGACGTCGCCGAGTTGGGTTAAAATATTTTCAAATTCTTCCGCCGCGTTTTTGAATTCGCCGTCAACGGACAATAATTTTTCCAATATCGTTTGAACGCTTTGAAGCGAATCGAACGTTGAGCCTTCTCCTTCGTAAAGACGCTCGTATAACTCTGCGGTTATCGTGGCGAGATATTCGGCGTTCTCCAATTTTTTCAGACGGTTTTCCAGTTTTTCGTCCTCCCCTTTCGTTGGGGAAACGGCGTCAATCTCTTCGGCTTGAAATTTGTAAAGTTCAATCTTATCGGCGGACTCTTTCTCCGAACGGAGAAGTTTTTTCAACTCGCTCCGTTTCGATTCGAGCGTTTTTATTTTTTCGGCAAATTCCTCAAGCTCTTTTTCGAAACCGCAAAACTCATCGAGTAATTGAATGTGATTTTCTTTGTAAAGCAACGATTGATGTTCGTGCTGCCCGTGCAAATCGACTAACGCGGCGCCGATCTCTTTTAACTTGTTGATAGTTATGGGGGAATCGTTTGCGAAAGCGCGACTGTTTCCTTTTAAGTTCACTTCCCGACGAATAATCAATTCCGCATTCGTTTCAATTTCTTCTTCGTCCAAAATATTTTTTATTTTTTTGAATGAATCTATTTCAAAAACCGCTTCGACAATCGTTTTTTTTGCGCCGCGCCGAATCGCTTCCGTAGAGCTTCTCTCTCCCAAGATTAATCCGAGCGAATCAACGAGAATTGATTTACCGGCTCCCGTTTCGCCGGTAATAACATTCAATCCGGCTCCGAATTCAATCGTCAGTTCGTCAATTATCGCATAATCTTTGATAAAGAGAGTTTGAAGCAATATTTACTCCGAAAAGAAATTTTGAAAATTTTTATCGTTAAATTTAAGAAAGATATTTGACATTATTTTAATAAAAAACTATATTTGCTGTCCCTTAATAATGGCTCTTATAAGTATCACATAAATTTTAAATCGCGGGGTGGAGCAATTGGTAGCTCGTCGGGCTCATAACCCGAAGGTTGTAGGTTCAAGTCCTATCCCCGCTACAAAAAGAGAAAGCCGGAATGATATTTCATTCCGGCTTTTTTTACTTCTTATTATGTGTAATCACGCAAAAAAATATTTCACTTACGTTATCAAAAGCGCTGAAGGATTGCATTACACCGGTATGACTGAAGACTTGGAGTTAAGACTCAAACAGCATAACGATAAATCTCTTTCTTTTTGGACTAAACGAGGCTCCGACTGGAAAATAATTTTCTCCAAATGTTTCAATACAAAACGAGACGCTCTGGCTTTTGAGAAGCGGCTTAAATCCGGCGTTGGGAGAGATTTTCTGAAAAAAAATATCCCCGATTTTTAACCCCAAGGTTGTAGGTTCAATTCGCCGCGGCGAACTATCCCCGCTACGGTTCATCTTTCTCCACTTTTTTCTTGTCTCATTTTTTTTGGGGCAATATATAAAAAAACACAAACTTTCCTCAAAAGCGGATTCGAGCATTCCCGATCTAAAAATTTTATGAGCCTCAACAGCGGCGGCGATTATTTCACTTGCTAATTCTTCATACAACATTTTAACTTCCCATTTTTCCGCGCAACTACGCGCTTTCTCCGTGTAATGTTTTTATAGTTGCGCAGAGATCACGGAGAGAGACTGAGTTAATCTTTAGCAAAATATTTCTTCCTTAATTTCAACGCTACGTCAACCAGCAAGATCAATACCGGCACTTCCACAAGCGGACCAATAACCGCCGCGAAAGCTTCTCCGCTGTTGATTCCGAAAACTGCAATCGCGACGGCAATAGCAAGCTCGAAGTTGTTGCTGGCGGCTGTAAAACTGAGCGTGGCGGTTTTGGGATAATCCGCGCCCATTTTTTTCCCCATATAAAACGAAACGAAAAACATTATCACAAAATAGAGAACGAGCGGAATTGCTATTCGCACAACGTCCAGCGGAATTTTTACAATATACTCGCCTTTGAGCGAGAACATTACAAAGATTGTAAATAGCAAAGCATACAAAGTGAGCGGACTTATTTTCGGGATGAATTTCCGGTTATACCATTCTTTGCCTTTTGCTTTCATTAAAAAGAATCTTGTCAGCATTCCGCCGAAAAAAGGAATTCCCAAATAGATTAAAACGCTTTCGGCAATTTGTCCGATTGTAATATCAATTTTGAACGACTGCATTCCGAGCCAATTGGGAAGCAGCGTTAAAAACAGGTAAGCGTAAAGCGAAAAAAAGAGCACTTGAAAAATGGAATTGAACGCTACGAGTCCGGCGGCGTATTCTCTGTCGCCGTTTGCCAAATCGTTCCAAACGATTACCATTGCGATGCACCGCGCGAGTCCTATCATAATCAGTCCCGCCATATAACTCGGATAATCGGACAGAAACAGAACCGCCAAAACGAACATCAATATCGGTCCGATAATCCAATTCTGAATTAGGGAAAGCGAAAGGATTTTCGTGTTTTTAAAAACGTCGCCGAGTTCTTCGTATTTCACTTTTGCAAGCGGCGGATACATCATCAAAATCAGTCCGATTGCGATAGGCAGATTTGTTGTTCCGCTGCTGAAGATATTCCAAAAATCTGCAATACCGGGGAACAGATACCCGGAGAACACTCCCGCAAACATTGCAAGAAAAATCCAAAGCGTTAAAAATCTATCCAGAAATTTTAATCGTTTCGTTAATTCAGCCATCGAAAACTCCTAATGATTAAATAAATTTTTTAGCCGATGTATCAGCGTTGATTTTATCGGTATTTTCCCCTGACTAAGCGGCGAACCGTTTACTACAAGTCCCTGAGTTATAAAAATTCCATAATCGCCGAATGTATTTACCTCCGTAACGCTTTCGATTTTAGCGTTGAAATTTTGTTCTTTCACAACTTCGCCGCAAAGAGCTTTCAACCGCCGTCATTTCGGGCGTCCGGTCCCGATAACCTTTATATCCGGCAGATTTCCTCACTGTCGCGGATTCTGACGATTTATCGGAAGAAACCGGACCGCTTAATATTTAATTTCATTAAAATAAAATTCTTCAAATCTATCTTTAATCTCGTCTCTTATTTTTCTGAACTCGACGAGTATTTCCTCTTCCGTTCCCGTCGCTTCAGCCGGGTCTTCGAATCCGATGTGCAGACGGTTTTTCACTTTTCCAACAAAAACCGGACACGTTTCTTTTGCGTTGTCGCAGACTGTGATAACGTAATCGAAAGAGTTGTTGATGAACTCGTCCACGTTCGTAGGCTTTCCGCCGCCGATATCAATTCCTATTTCATCCATTACTTGAATCGCTTTCGGGTGAACTTCACCGGACGGATTCGTTCCGGCGGAATAGACTTCCAACTTATCGTCGAACGATTTCAAAAAACCTTCCGCCATTTGACTGCGGCAGCTGTTGCCGGTGCAGAGAATAAGTATCTTCATTAAATTATCCTTTATATTTGCAAACAATATTTCCGTATATCAATCCCCGCTAAATCGGCGCTTCAGTTGAAGCCGCGAGTATTGAACCCGAAACGGAAGCCACAAGATAAGCGACCCGCTTTTTAGCTTTTCCCAAAGGCATGAAATATATAAAAAGAAAAAATCCCGAAATCCATAAAACCGATTTATACCGTTCTTTACAGTTCATAAAATATTCTCATTCCTATATTTCGCTATATGTCGAATTATCGCTGCAAAAATATTATGTCGAACAGACTTTGTATCTGTCGATTGATTTTATTTTCTCTTTATCAGCAATGATAGTATTTTCGTCGGATATCCAAAAATCGAGAGACGATAAAATAGACGATATGCGGGGATCCGCCGGGCGCGGACTAATCATATAATTAACCCACTTGCCGTCTTTTTCTTCAATAATAAAGCCGGCTTCGCGCAATATGCTTAAATGTTTGGATACGGTCGAAACGGCAAGCCCGAGCACGTCTTGCACCTCGCAGACGCACAAAGATTTGGATTGAAGCATCTTCAGAATCCGGAGACGGCTTTCGTCGGATAACGCTTTAAATAATTTAGTTGTTTCTTTTGACATTACGAATCTCATTTCGTTATATGACGAAATATAAAATCGAAACGAACATTACGAATCTCATTTCGTTATATGACGAAATATAAAATCGAAACGAATAATTGTCAAGTTCCTTTGTGGAAAAATAAAATCGCGATATAATGAACGCTCTTCATTGCGAGTAAGCGAAGAAATCTGTCGTAATTGCTCTTTCTCCAAGTATTGCAGATTGCCGCCGCGGCGACGTCCGACGGATTTACCGAAATAACCGTAAATTGTCCGTTGTAAGAAAATCAAAATCTTAATGTTTCGGCAAAACCTTCGGAATATATTATCTTTCGTTTAATTTTTTTTTAATTTAATGAGAGGAGCAAACATGTCGCAATGCAGTTTTTCGTTTCCGTTTAACGGAACGGTTGAAGAAACAAAGGAAAAAATTATTCACGGACTTGAAAAGAACAACGGCGAAATTAGTTTTTCGGATTTGACCGGAACGTTTACAATCAATCATCCGATGGCAAAAATAAGCGGTAAAATTGAATTAAACGAAAGCGACATTAGTTTTGAGATTACCGACAAACCGGTTTTCCTTCCGTGCGAAATGATAAAATCGGAAGTGGAAAAGTTTTTTGTAAAGTAACGCCGTTAGCGAAAAAGCTGACCGGCTGCGCCGTGACGGGCGATGAGTGATGAGTAATGAGTTTTTTTCGTTTTATGTTAAATTGTTTTGGTCATTGGTCGGTAGTCATTGGTCATCAGTCATTGGTCAGTAGTCATTGGTCAGCACAGCAGTCATTGGTTGATGTGTTTTTTCGTTTTACGTTTCTACGTCTTCCTTCATATCTCTTACTCGGCGCGGCAGATCCATTCGCTCCGTTCGAAATTACGGCGCGGATTCTTTTTTCGTTTCCACGTTTTAAAGTTAATTTTCCATTCTCAATTGTCCATTTTCCATTATTTAGGAAACGGCGTATTTTTTGAGAATAGAATTTAGCGAAGCGTAAAGTTTATCCCTCAAAACGGGTTTGGCTATGAAATCGTCGAAGCCGGCTTCGATGAAACGCTCTTTATCGCCGGGAAGAACGTAAGCCGAAACTGCTATTATCGGAACGTCAATGTAAACCGGCATTTTACGAATTACTCTCAGCGCGTCAAGTCCGTTGTAAGCGCCTTGAAGATTGATGTCGAGAACGATGAAATTGAAGCTCTTGGATTTCAACAGCGGCAGCGCGTTTTCAAAGCTATCGGCAAATTCAATCGCTTTCAGATCCTTCATCTGCACTTTGAACAGAATCTGCGAATCAATCTGATCTTCAACATACAAACACGAAAGCTGAGAATAATCAATGTTCAACGGCTCTTCCGGTTTTTCATCTTCTTTCAATTCTTCAGTTTCTTCAACCGGTTTTTCGCCGGCTTTTGCGGCTGCTCCCTTAGTCTTCTCCGGCTTAACCGCTTGATCGTCCACAGCTAAAGTCGTTGGAAAGACAAGCCCAAACTCAAACGGTTCATTTTCTTTTGTTACCACTTCCCGCTTTTCGGCAAGGATTTCCGTCAGCTTTTTCAAAAGTCTTACTGTAAACCTGGAACTCCCGAAGGCGTGGCGGATAACCGTTTCATCGGCGGTGTAAAGTTCGCGCAGGTTTTTCAACAAGTTCGGCGTTATTCCTTCCCTTGAATCTTTGACGGCAAGTATGAAAGAATCGTCGCCGTAATGATACGCCGAAAGAAATATTTTCTTCTCCTTCGTCATCTGAATTGCAAATTTCACAAAAAGAGTTAACAGAGAAGTAAACCTCTGTTTGTCGCTTACAAAACTAAGGGACGACGATATTTTACTGTAAGATAATTCAACTCCCTTTGAAGAAGAAAATTTCTTAGTATTGTCTTCAAGCTCGTCGAGCAAATCAACAAAAACGGTTTTTTCCGGTTTGAGTTTTATATCTTTCTGTTCGATATGAGAATACTCAACCGCCGTGTTCATCGTTTGAAGAAGAAGTTTCTGATTCTCTTTAATGATGTCGAGCGATTCAAGCTGTTCTTCGTTCGGATTTTCGACGCTGTCGGTCAATTCCTGAACAAACCCCACAATTACATTAATTGGAGTTAACAGTTCGTGAAACAGATTGGAGAGAAAAGTGGGATTAATTCCCGATGAATCTCCGCTTTCGCGAACGGTTTTTGTAACAATCGTTTCCCCTTTTGGGTCTCTTTTTAATTTAAGAATAATGCTGTAAGATTCCACTTGATTGTTAAGGCTGAAAATCGGCGCGGCAATCAAGTGCATATCGATATACTCGTTTTCGCTGTTCTTTACCGAAATATCAAACGCTTCGGAAGAAGTTATTTTCGCGTGAAAAATATTCGTATTCACCCGCGCGCGGTCGCCGTCCGCAAGAAGACTAAGAAAAGGACGCTCCTCCAATTCGGCGTCGAAAAAGCCGAGCAGTTCGTTTACTTTAGCGTTGGCAAAGCGGATAAATCCTTCGGTATCGGTAATGAATATTAAATTATCGCTGGTTTCGAAAGCGGTCTTAAATAACTGAAGCTGTTTGCTTTGCGCAATTTTTTCATCGACGTTTTTAACGATTGTAAGCTGAGCTTTTTTTCCTTCAAATTCAAAATCGAGATTTTGCGTTTCAACCAAAACGGACGAACCGTCGCTCTTTTTATGCCTCAAGACCGAAGCCGATTCCGCGCCGCTGTTAGCTTCGAGCAGAGATTGAATATCCTCCGGCGCGTAAAGGTCCGTTAGGTCCATCTGAAGAAAACTCTCTTTCGAATAACCGTAAAGTTCAACCGCCGCTTTATTAGCGAAAAGAAATTTAAGACTTTCAGTTTCATAAACTAAAACCGCTTCCGGAAAATTGCTTATCAATTGTTTTGCCGAGTCGGCTGTGGGAACGTTTACGGCGGCGGCGTTCTGTTTCCGCTCTATCGCGTTAAGTAAATATCCGATTTGCTCTCCCGAAACCGACGTTAAATCAGTAAGGCTAATTTCTATTTTTACCGGATAGTCTTTATTCCCTTTAATTTGATGGAAAAACTTTATTACTTCGCCGCTTCCGTTTTCTTTTTTCGCTTGAAATTGAATTTTCGTCCAAAGTTCTTTTCCGAATACCTCCGAAGGCAAATCGAAATCTTCGTCGTTCTTTTTCCGGTAAGAAAAAAGATTTTTTGCAGAATGATTAATGGCTTGAATATTAAATTCCCGGTCAAAAATGACGGTTGCAATATCGGATGATAAAACCGCCGATTCAAAAAGCGACGTTTCGTTTTTTTCTTCTTCGGAATATGATTCCGCGCCCGCGTCATAGGCGCAGCCGAATATAGCGATAACGTTATTGTCAATATCCAAAATCGGGATCTCAATAATTTGATGAGCCAAATCAAAAATTTTCGGAGTCGTTTTATCAACGCCTTTCAATATGACGGCATTTGCAGTGTTAAAAATATAATTATTAACCAACTCAAAGAATCTGCTAAGATATCCTGAAAGCGCTTCGTTTTCCGCGCGCCCTTCAATCTGAGTCGTTTTCATCCCGATAGATTCGGCAAATATTTTATTGACAAAGATGTATTTCCCGTCTTTATCTTTGAACCAAACATGCTTTCCGATTCTATCAATTTTTTTCTGAATCTGTTTCTTTTCAATTATCGAGAAAGGATAATTTTTCTTAATATCGGAAAAGATTTCCCGCATCTCTCTTTCCTGAATCAGCGAATCAAAATCTTCCGTTATAACTTCAAATGCGGCGCTGATTTTTTTTCGTTGAAAACCGGCGTCGAGCGAAACTAAAAAATACTCGTTTTTATCGATGCGGAATATGGAAATAATAACCAGAAATTCCTGAGTGTGCGGAAAATTTATCGTTTTGATTTTAACTTTTTCTTTGACCGGATTCTCTTGATTCCCCGCTTCCAAAAACATTCTCTCAAAATATTGAGACGTATATTCGTCAAAAAATTGCAAAAAGGAATCGTGAACCTTCGCATTAAGGAATTCTTCTCCGGCGTCGTTCATTCCAACAATATTCAAATCTTTCGAGAGAACAAAAGCGGGATAAGTTATATTATTTTTAATTATAGTTTCTATGTTTGAATCAAGAGCCATATATCACTCCTATTTTCCATTTGGCGGTACGTAAAGAACGTTAGAATATTCCGAATATCCGGTGGAATAAATTGCACGTACGCGATAATTATAAGTTTCCCAATCATAAAGAATATCGGGATCTTGGGGATCGTTGTTATCGTCGGTATAAGTAAATGTAGTCGGTCCGGTTTGTTTGATTATTTTATAAGCGTCGTCCTGCTGCCAGGAAACTTTCCGTTCGATGCTGAACCCGACTCTCGGCTCGGTTATGTTCGACCATGCGATAGTAATTCTCGGCGGCGAATTTAATCTGGACGAAAGAGTTAAAATAATATTATCCGAACCGGCGCTTCCGTCGGTGCCGGCTTCGTTTGAAAAATCGGAATAATATTGATCTCTGTAAGCGCGGACTTTGAAATAATAAACGATATTACTTCCCGCCGGAGCTTGAAAAAGAACCGCATGATAATTAGCGGGATAATTTATCTGCGTCCAATTAGGATTATCGCCGTCTTTCCGCCACAATTCATATCCGTCTTCGTCTGTCGCGTTGTCGTCCCAAGTTATCAGATATTCATTCGGGTTCTCCGTCGGAGAAACTTTCATATTTGTCGGGGCAGCCGGCGGAAGGTTAGGAACTTCAACCGCCGCTTCGTTCGAGTATTCGGTATAAAATTCGTCCGTTGTAAAATAACGCGCTCTATAAAAATATGTGTAGCCGGGTTCCGGAGCTACGTCGGTAAAATGATTCACGTCGGCGTCGGTTGAACCGATTTCGATATAATTTCCTCCCGCGCCTCGTTTCCTTTCAATAAATGTTCCGTTTTCTTGGAACGTATTGTCTTCCCAATTCAGTTCAACATTTTTGGTTGTGGAATCGAAAACAGCCGTCAAATTTCCGGGCGGCGGAATGTCTTGACTTCTTGTTGTAACGTTCACAGGAGCCGACCATTCGCTTTCGGTAAGAGAAGTAAACGACTGCACTCTGTAACTGTAAGTCGTCGAAGGAGAAAGTCCTTCGTCAATATATTCTTTGGTTGAAACAATTGCAATTTGCCGGTAATCCGTCGATGAAAAATCGGAACGTTGAATTCTGTATCCGAGTTTCGGAATTGAGTTGTCATCCCAAGTAAGTTTCACTTTTGTAGCGCCGAGAGCGACCGCATTCAAATTTGTCGGAGCTTCGTCGGGCGTATCCGCCGTGCTTACTTCGTTGCTGAATTCGGAACGTCCGTATTTGTTACTTGCGGATACTTTGTAATAATAAGTTACAAATCTGGATAACCCGTCGTCGTTGGTTCTGTGAGTATTCGGCGGAAAAATCCGATAAGGTTCCGTTCCGTATTCTCCGTCGGCGCCTATTTTCCGCCACAACTCATATTGGGTTTCGTTGCTTGAACTGTCGTCCCATTCGAGGTTAACGGAAAAAGTTGTTTCGTTTCCGCTCAATTTTGTTAATCTGAGATTCAGCGGTTTTTTCGGAGGATCGGTGTTTTCCTGAACGTAAATGTTTTCTTGTACGGCGCTTGTTGAATATTTATTTTCCGTTGTGGCGACATTTATAAAATAGCTTATTCGCGTGAAAAGTAAAGTCGAGTCAACGGTAAGATAAAGCTCGGTTTCGTTTCCTTTTCCGGTTGCGTCAAAAATTTCAACAAAGTCGCCGTCGTTGATTACAACTTCAAAATGGTCTAAATTTTTTCTTGCGGGATTTTTCAGTTCGTAAGATATCCAGTTTTTCCCAACTTGAACGGTGTCGTTGCTAACCGGACTCAATATTGTAATTTCAATTACGTCGTTGGGGTTTGTAATTCCGGAATCGACGCACGAAAAAACCGTAAAAAAGAGCAGTAAAGTAGATATAGTAATCCGCAATATTTTTGTAAGTTCTTTCATTTTAATATATGGTTTTACGTTAATTTTTTACTACCATATTTACTTTATGCAATTTAATAAATTCTTTTTGCCTAGACATTATTTTATTAATTATTAATTTAGTTAATTTTTTATCAGTTTGATAGTATTTTCCGTTAATATTTTCATTTTTTATTTGATAATTTCCAAAGAATTCGTTAAGGGAAATTTGAACGTCATATACGGTTTTAGGGTTCCGATTTTCAATTACTATTTCAATATCGCCGTTATCAAGAATTGAAAAAGCAGCCGAAATATTATTTCTTGTTTTCAGCCGGTCGGAAATTTGACCTAATGTTGCAACCCAACAATTCCTCTCATTCAGATCGTCTAAAAATTTATTAAACAGATTCCCGCTCTTCAGAAAAGAAGAAGAATTGAATACGATTCCCAAAAGATCGCGCGTATTATCGGAGAGAGAGAGCCTGCTTAAAACATCTTCCGATATATTCGAATAAGTTTTGTTTCCGTCAAGATTCAAACGGGGAAAATTCAATTGCACAACTCCGTTGTCAAATATTTCATAGCTGTAATTTGAAGCTTTTTGATCCGCAATTACATATTCAAAGGGAAGGCGTTTTTCATTTTTTATCGCGTTTAATAAATCGACGCCGCCGAGCTGAACTCCTTTAACGGCGCGAAATTTTATTATTCTGTTATTTTTTTTGAACTCCTTTATCGCCGAGTAAACCTTGCCGGAAA
>JAADIR010000139.1 GCA_013151245.1 Chlorobiota bacterium | reverse complement strand
AAGTACGAGTAAAACGGAATGAACGGCTGAATGTTGAAAGTCCGGACGCGCTTTCGCTTAATAAGTTTTTTTTTCTTTACAATCAGCGTTCTTCGATAATTCGGAGAATGCCGGTAATTAATGTCTGATATTTCGCAAATTTTAACTTTGCGCGAACTAAAATAAAGTTATTTCTAAATTCACTCATTCACTCCAAAATGAAATTTTTGAACAAACGCTTATGGATTAACACACTGCTTCTTATATGTATTCTTATAAATATTTTCCCGATTTACAGTCAAACCAAAATATCAGGATGGAAGAAAGTTAATCCAATTGCAAATGATAACGGAGATATATTAAACCTATTTTTTTTCAGTAAAGATAGCGGCTATGTTACGGGAGTAACTCGTTTTGGGCAAGGCAATAGGCATGTTGTTGCTTTTACAAAAGATGGCGGCGTATCTTGGGATACTACCATAATTCCAACCTCATCAAGAGGAACTGTCATCTCTTTTTTTAATAGAGATATTGGCATAACCGGAGATGCACGTATATATAAAACATCTAATGCAGGAACTACATGGCAAAGAAGCGATTCAGCTTTTGGATTCTTTTTCGCTTCGCTTAAAACTATTGAGTTAAATTTTGCTTATTGTAGTGGAACGGAAGGTAAGATAATTAAAACGACAGATCAAGGATTAACGTGGAATCATATAGAAACCGAGATATTTAAAAACACGCGTTACGGTGGGTTGTCGGTAATAGATTCCATATCGGTTTTTACTAACTGCGACGATCAATTGTTAAAAACAACGGACGGTGGAAATTCTTGGATGGAAATAAACATACCAAATGATATTCCACGTTTGTGGGATGTTAAATTTATTGATATCAATTACGGCTGGATAGTTGGAGGAACGAGATCAATATTTCAGACCACAAATGGCGGCGAAACATGGGAAGACCAGTCGCCGGCAAACAGTTGGGATTCGTTTGTCAGTATTGACGCGTGCGATAAAAACACAGCGGTAACCGTGTCCAGCGCGGGCGCGGTTTTTTGGACGACGGATGGTGGAGAAGATTGGGAGGAACAGGTTTCGCAATATTCTTATGGCGATTTATTTAAAGTTCAAATGCTTAATGAATTAGACGCGTGGGCTGTTGGAAGAGACGGACTAATCCTAAAAACAACAAGCGGCGGTATTACGTGGATTGACAATGAAAATAATGTAGATTTACCGGAGAATTATTCTTTAAGCCAAAATTATCCTAATCCGTTTTCCAAAAGTTCCGGCGGAAATTCGGCGACGGTAATTAAATTTTCAATTCCAAATGCGGGGAACGTTGTTTCGTTAAAAGTTTACGACGTTTTGGGAAACGAAGTCGCTACGCTCGTAAACAAAAAACTTTCCGCCGGAGAATACGAAGTTAAATTCGACGGAAGCGGATTGCCGTCGGGAGTTTATTATTACCGTCTTCAAGCCGGAAATTTTGCGGAGACGAAGAAGATGATTATTTTGAAATAACGACAAATCTTACCGAGAAAAAAGATAGAAAATCATTCAGTCATTCATCCATTCAAAAAAAAAGAGAATGGCTGATTGACTGAATGGTTGAATGTTTAGGTGATGGCGCTACATCGTTGATTGAGTTTATCCGTTTCGGTTCAAGGCGCAACGCTTATCGGGTATTTACAAAACAAGTAAAACGCATTGTAACCTTCAAAAAAAAGAGAAGGCGATAAAGTTCTGTCGTCGTTCAAAGCCTTCCCGAACGCGCTTCCGAAGCGGTTGATTGTTAAGTCGCGTAAATCCAACGCTCCGTTAACTTTGAATGATTTCTCGAAAGTCTCGACGAACAATCCGAGAAAATCGGAAATGTGAATCCAACTGATATTGTATGACAGAAACGCGTTTCCGAAGAAATGCGCTATTTTATCCGTGTCGCTGTTTTTTCCTTTCGGCGAGTCAATCAAAAAACCGGAAGGAAGGTTTTTTAATTTTGCGTTGAAAAGTGAATCGCCCGGCGACGGAAGAAGCAAATCCATTTTAAATCCGAATGGAAGTTTAAGCGGCATTTTATCAAACGGCAAAGTCGCGAAAGTAGCCGCCAGCAACGCTTCGGAGATATCGCCGTTAAAGTAACGGTAACTTTCCACCCAAATGGAGTCAATCAACGAAAGATTGTTTTGCGTTTTTTTCATCTCTGCAAAGTTGGGCGAAGAAATATATTCGCTGAGGTAAATCAGTCCGGCTGAAAGATCGCGGGAAGTTTGAGCGGGCAAGGAGGATAAGAAAAGAGAGGAATAAACCGCAATTGTTAGTAGTAGTTTGGATGGCGAGAGAAAGAACCGAACGGATGAATGGCTGAATGGATGAATGAAGAGCGGAGCCGGGAAAGTATTTTTGTGAAATATATTTTGCATCCTAAAATAATTTGTAATGACAACCTTGTTTTCTCGTGAAATAATTTTTGTATATTTACAAAATACAATTGAAAGATAAAATTTAAAACAAAGGTAACTAAAAATGGATTTTAATCTTAGCGACGAACAAAAATTAATCAGAAACACCGTTAGAGATTTTGCCGAAAACGAAATCAAACCGGTTGCGTCGGAACTGGAGGACAGCGAAACTTTCTCGTATGAACTTACAAAGCGAATGGGCGAACTCGGATTGTTCGGAATGTATCTTCCCGAAAAATACGGAGGGCAAGAAATGGACACGCTCTCTTACATTATTGCGGTTGAAGAACTTGCGCGGGTTGACGGCTCGCAAGCTGCAACGCTTGCCGCTCACAACTCGCTTGGTATCGGTCCGCTTTATTATTACGGAACCGAAGAACAAAAAGAGAAATATCTTCCTAAACTCTGCTCCGGCGAAGCGTTGTGGGCTTTCGGGCTTACGGAACCGAACGCCGGTTCCGATTCCCGCGGGACGAAAACCAACGCCAAATTGGAAGACGGAAATTGGATTATCAACGGCTCGAAAATATTTATCACTAACGGCGCAACGGATATTTCGCTTGGCTGCACGGTTCAAGCGATTACGGGCGAAAAGGACGGGCGAAAAGAATATTCAACAATAATCGTCGAGCAAGATACGCCGGGATTTAAAGCGATTCCTATGCACAGAAAAATGATGTGGCGCGCCTCGAACACGGCGGAACTTTATTTTGACGGCTGCACTGTTCCCGAAGAAAATCTTCTCGGAGATAGGGGACAGGGTTCGCACATAATGTTATCAACGCTTGATAACGGTCGCCTTTCAATCGCCGCAATGGGCTTGGGCTTGGCGCAGGGCGCTTACGAAATGGCGTTGAAATATGCGCAGGAAAGAGAACAGTTCGGAAGACCGATTTCAAAATTTCAAGGCGTTTCATTTAAACTCGCCGATATGGCGACAAAAATCGAGCTTGCTAGAAATCTTCTTTATAAAGCTTGCTGGTTGAAAGACAACAAAAAACCGTTCGCAAAAGAGGCGGCGATGTCTAAACTCTACTGTTCCGAAATAGCAAAGGAAGTCGCCGACGACGCGGTGCAGATCCATGGCGGTTACGGTCTGATGAAAGAATACGCTATCGAACGTTTTTACAGGGACCAACGTCTTTTGCAAATTGGCGAAGGAACGTCGGAAATTCAGCGGCTTGTTATTTCGAGATATATCGGGTGTTGAGTTTGTTAATTGGAAAATTGAGTTAACTTCTTAGATCGTAAATCGATAATCCTTGTTCTTAAATCTGTGTTTGGATTCAAGATACAAGATACAAGATTCAAGATTCAAGATGCAGGATGCAAGATAAACTGTGATTGTTTATTGATTATTAAACAAAATTCTCAGGTTGTTAAATAGGGCGCTGATTTTTATGATGATCCGCCGCGGCGAAATGGTTTGCGGTGATTGGTTGTCTAATGATAAATTGAGCAACTTTGACGTCCGGCAATCCGAGCATCTTTTATTTCAAAATCATTTTTCCATTATTCCGCTTTTCCAACATTCCTTAAATTATACTTTCAAGTAGATTTTTTTATCGTTTCTCATAAAAAAGCGCGATATTTATAATTCGTTTTTTTTAGAATTTGGAGCAGAATTGAAAAGTATAAGAAACATTGCAATCATCGCGCACGTTGACCATGGCAAGACTACGTTAATTGATCAGTTGTTAAAACAGAGTCAGATTTTCCGGCAGAACCAAGTCGTTCAAGAAAGATTTTTGGACTCGAACGATTTGGAGCGGGAAAGAGGAATAACGATTCTTTCAAAGAATATTAGTATCCCTTACAAAGAAACAAAAATTAATTTAATAGACACGCCCGGGCACGCAGATTTCGGCGGCGAGGTTGAACGCGTTTTGAAAATGGCGGACGGCGTTTTGCTGCTCGTCGATGCTTTCGAGGGACCGATGCCGCAGACAAGATTTGTTTTGGAAAAAGCGCTGCATCTTCATCTTATGCCGATTATTGTGATTAACAAGATTGACCGTCCCGAAAACAGACCGGAAGAAGTTTTGGATGAAATTTACGATCTGTTTATCGATTTGGGCGCGAACGAAGATCAGCTTGATTTTCCGGTGGTTTACGCCAGCGGACGCGACGGCTGGAGCGTAAAAGAGCTTAACGACGAACGCAAAGACCTTACTTCTTTGCTCGACGTGATTGTCGAGAATATTTCGCAGCCGGAAATTTTCGACGGAACGGTGCAAATGCAGATAACCACGCTTGATTACAGCGATTACGTCGGCGTTATCGGAATCGGACGCGTTTACAGAGGAACGTTGCGGAAAGGGGAGAATCTTTCAATAATCAAACGCGACGGCTCCGTAAAGCCTGTGGCTATCAAACAATTATTTACTTTCGAAGGACTTGAAAGAAAGGAAGTTGAAGAATGTGAAACGGGCGATATCTGCGCCATTGTAGGCGTTGAAAAACTTGATATCGGCGATACGATTGCAGACAGCGAAAATCCCGAACCGCTTCCGATTATTGCGATTGACGAACCGACGATAAGTATGAACTTCACCGTTAACACATCTCCGTTTTACGGAAAAGAAGGAAAGTATGTAACGTCGCGGCATTTGAGGGACAGGCTTTACAAAGAGCTTGAACACAACGTCGCGCTACGGATTGAGGAAACCGGATCGCCGGACACTTATAAAGTTTCGGGAAGAGGAGTTCTTCACCTTTCCATTCTCCTTGAAAACATGCGCCGCGAAGGATACGAACTTGCCGTTGGCGCGCCGAAGGTGATTTACAAAAGTATCGACGGTAAGAAAGCCGAGCCGATTGAAGAGCTTGTCGTTGACGTTCCGCACGCATCCGCCGGAAAGGTAATAGAAATAGTGGGACAGCGGCGAGGCGAGCTTGTGAAGATGGAACAGAAAGGCTCGCTTACGAAATTGGAATTTCACATTCCATCGCGCGGCATAATGGGATTGCGCAATAAACTTCTAACCGCAACTTCGGGCGAAGGAATTATGCATCATCGCTTTTATCAGTATGAATTTTTCAAAGGCTCGATTACGCAGAGACAGAACGGCGTTCTGATTTCGATGCACGAAGGTCAGGCGACCGCTTACGCGATAAATTCTTTGCAGGACAGAGGAACGTTTTTCATCGATCCGGGCGATATAGTTTACACGGGGCAGATTGTCGGAGAATATAACAAGGAATTTGATATTGAAGTTCACGTTCAGCGCGGAAAGAAATTAACTAACATGCGCGCGGCGGGCGCGGATAAAGCGGCGAAAATTGTTCCCGCTAAAAAATTCACTCTCGAAGAATCGCTTGAATTTATTAGAGACGACGAGCTTGTCGAAATTACTCCCAAGTCCATTCGTATGCGAAAACTGTATCTCGATACGCACACGAGAAAAAGATACAATTTGAAAAAATTGTAAAAGAGGAAGTCGGACAATTTTAACGTTTTGTTTTAGCGGATAAAAAACCTCGCTATTTCGTATATTTCGCCGTAAATATTTTTGAGGCAAAGATGAAAATCTACAATACCTTACACAATAAAAAAGAAGAGTTCTCAACGCTTGAAGAAGGCAAAGTATCGATGTATGTTTGCGGTCCGACGGTTTACGATTATTTTCACATCGGCAACGGAAGAACGTTTGTGATGACTGACATTATCCGCAGATATTTGGAATACAAAGGTTACGACGTAAAATACGTTATGAACTTAACCGACGTTGACGATAAGATAATCAAAAAAGCGAACGAGGAAAACGTTGAAACCTCCGTGATTGCCGAGCGATATGCGAAAGCGTTTTTGGAAGACATTGAAAAGTTACGCGTAAAGCGAGCTACGGTTTACCCGAAAGCCACCGAGCACATGAAGGAAATGATTGACATCGTAAAGAAATTGGAAGAAAAAGGAATAGCTTACAACGCCGAAGGCGATGTGTTCTATGACGTTTTGAAATTCAACGGCTACGGAAAACTCAGCGGAAAGAATGTTGAGGATTTGGAATCCGGCGCGCGCGTTGAATTGCACGAAGGGAAAAAGAATGCGCTCGATTTTTCGCTGTGGAAAAAAGCGAAAGAAGGGGAGCCGTATTGGGAAAGTCCGTGGGGCAACGGTCGCCCGGGTTGGCATCTCGAATGTTCGGCGATGAGCATGAAGCATCTCGGCTCAACGATTGACATTCACGCCGGCGGCAACGATTTGATTTTTCCGCATCACGAAAATGAAATTGCGCAAAGCGAAGCCTGCTGCACAAACGAGTTCGTCCGCTATTGGATGCACTTCGGCTTTTTGAACATCAACAACGAAAAGATGTCTAAATCGCTTGGGAATTTTTTCACCGCGCGCGATATTTTAAAACATTATTCAGCCGGCGCGGTTCGGCTGCTTTTCTGCCAAACGCATTACAGAAGTCCGCTGAGTTTCAGTCAAGAACTTTTGGATAGCGCCGAGAAAGGGCTTGAAAAGATTTATCATCTCGCCGAGGCTATTGATGAAGGATTGACGAAAGCGGATGAAAACGGGAAACCCGGAGAATTAGATTTTAGTTCTTACTATTCCCGATTTGAAGATGCGATGGACGACGATTTCAACACGTCGCAAGGCGCGGCTGTTTTGTTTGATTTTGTTAAGAACGCTAATAAGTTGATTGCTTCGGAAGAAAATCTTTCAAAAGAATTTTACGAGAAGGCGAAAGAGTTTATTCAGAAAACGGCTTCGGACGTTTTCGGAATTTTTGATTTTAATGATTTGCAATCGGACGGCGGAAACAATCTCGAAAACGAATTAATTCAAATTTTAATCGATTTAAGGTTGGACGCGAAAAAAGAAAAAAACTTTGCGCTTGCCGATAAAATACGAGATTCGCTCGCCGGATTGGGAATTATGTTAAAAGACGGAAAAGAAGGAACGACTTTCAGCAAAAGTAAATAAATCGTTTATACGATAAAATGAAAATGAGTATTTGGATAATCATCTCGATAATAATTTTTGCCGCAATCTTCTTTGCGGCTTTTTATATTTTCAACATTTACGAAATTAAATATTCGGTTTCAAATAAAACGCTTACAAAAGAAAATCCGGAAAGTTTAATTGAAGCGATTCCGTTAAACTCCTTTGGCGATAGAGCTCCTTTCAGAAAAGCTCCATTTACGGTTAAAATAATTACCGGCGATAGTCTCATTGAAATTTCAGACGGCGAAAACGTTTCACAAAAGAAAATTCGCATTAAAACCGATTCAATTTCGGGCGAAGTTGAACTCGATCTCAAATCAAAGTTCGATCTGTTTCCGGTTAGGAAAAAAATCAAGATAAAGTAAAGAAGAAATTATGACGTTTTTTCTTACACTTTATTCTTTTGTGAATATGGCTTTTCGGTTCACGCAGAGGACGCAAAGGTTTCTCGCAAAGATCGCTAAGATTTTTATTTTGCAACCGTGAATAGTTTTTGAAGAATCATAAAAAAGAATTATATTATAAGTAACTAAAGCAATTTCTTTTTTATGAAGAGAATTTATACATCAATATTTTTATTATTTCTTTTTAGTTCAACTGTTTTCGCGCAAGGGACGGCAGGTTCTTCTGCGAAATATGAATACAGAAGACTCGTTGATTTACCGACTGCGGGAGTTCTGGAAAAAGGAATTTCCGCGTTCAGCATCGACGTTTTACCTTTCGGAACGGTAATCACTTCTCTTGAAGTCGGGGTTTTTACCAACTTTAGTTTCGGCATTTCCTACGGCGGTTCGAATATCATTGGAAGCGGCGCCGTTTCGTGGTATAAACTTCCCGGCGTAAACGCCCGACTCCGGCTTTTTGACGAAACGGAAACTATGCCTGCAATCGTAATCGGTTTCGATTCGCAGGGAAAAGGGGAATATTTCGACGATCTGAAAAGATATCAAATCAAATCGCCCGGATTTTTTGCCGCCGGCGCAAAGAACTTCGAATTTCTCGGTTATCTGAGCCTTCATGCAGTTATCAATTATTCTTTAGAAGCTCTCGACGAAGAGCGGGGATTTACGATCGGTTTCGGCTTCGAAAAGACGCTCGGCAAAACTATTTCGTTGATTGCCGAATACAATCTCGCGCTAAACGACGTTGAAAATATCGGTTCGGGAAAAGGATATCTGAACGCCGGATTACGCTGGTCGGTTTCAAGCGGGTTTACGCTCGGAGTCGATTTGAGAGATATTCTCAGCAATAACGTTCTAACAACCGCAGGCGCAGACCGCGCAATTTTTGTTGAATATATCACGCCCCTCTTTTAATTCCACAGATAAATACACATCATGTATATAATTATAGACACTCGCGAAAATTTTAATTCTGATTATGGAAAAATTAGACTCTAATCGTTGATCTTGCTTCATATTTTTCGGAACGATATTTGAATCTCATCTGTAAAATCAATCGAGGCGCTAAAATGAAAAAGATGATAAACTTACTTGCAATTTCCTTGTTGGTAATATTTTTCGGATGTTCTTCCGGAAACGGAAGTTATTATGACGATGAATATTCCGACGTTGAATCTGTAAAGGTTCAAAATAACCGCGAAACAACCGCCGTAGAAAAAGAAAACGCAACGGCGGAAGATAAATATCTCGCTCCTGAAGAAAGCAGCAGCAGCCAAGACCTGAACCGTTCGGACTATTCAACCGGAAACGCCGCTTATGACGTAGGCGAAGGAGAATATCGAGATACAACAACAACTCCAATTGTCGATGATAAATATTTTGACGATGAAGGGAATGAAGTTCAATTGGAAGGATACGAATCTCCGATTGACGACGAAGTTATCGGTTCCGGCTACAGAAGGTATTTCGAATATTATTATCCTACTGTCGTAACGGTTGATTATGCCCCTTCCTATTATGATCCGTATTATTACGATCCATATTATTATTCTCCCGGCTGGTCGTTCTCATTCGGTTTCGGCGGTTATTACGGCGGCTGGGGCTGGGGAATTTCTTGGGGCGGTTATTATCCTCCATATTATAATTATTACCAGCCGTATTACGGTTATTATCCCCCGTATTACGGTTACTATCCGCCTTATTATTGCGATCCGTATTATGGCGACGGTTATTATGGATACGTTCCGTCGGATACGAGATACAGAGATAATTATAACGGCGATCTACGAGACAACCGCGGCGGCAGAGGAGCGGACGATTTAACAAGAACTTCGGGTCGAACGCGCGACGTTGGTTTAGACGGACTTGCCGTTTCTTCTCGAGGAGGCGGAAACGTTAGAACTTCAGGCGGCGGACGCGCCGGCGGACGCGCAATTATTGAAAAAGGAAAAGGAAACAGAGGAGAAATTGGCAGAACATACGCAACAACGGCAAAAAACAGAGATTTGGATTTGGCTTCGATTAAAGCGGAAAGACGAGAGGCTGTCGCCCGCGGAACGGATAAACGCGGAAACGGCGGAACAACAAAAACAAAAAAGAACGGATATTCAATTCAATCAACAAAAGGTTCGCGCAATGAAGTTGCCGGCGTTTCCGGCAAAGGCGGTTCCCGAAGCGGCGGGAAGACCGTCGGCGTTGTTTCAAGCAAACCAAACCGCGGCGAAGTAAGCTCGGTCGGAAGAACGGGTTATTCCAAGTCTTCAAACAGAGTTCCGAAAGATCACGGAAGAGTAACTTCTTCAAAAACGACGAGGAAGGCTTCGCCTTCGCGTAATTCCGTTGAAAGCTATTATTCCAAAAACAAAAGAAACTCGAGTTCGGTAAAATCGTCGTCAAGATATACAACCGGAACATATAAAAGAAGTTCAAGCGGAATAAGCGGTTCGTCGAGGAAATCAACAAGATCGGGTTCTTCCTATTCTTCATCTTCGAGAAAAGCAAAATCCTCGTCTTCCGTTTCTTCAAGCAGATCGAGTTCGCGGAAAAGTTCGTCGAAATCTTACAGCGCTCCTTCAAGAAAAAGTTCTAAATCATACAGTTCTCCTTCGCGCAGCGGCAGTCGGCGGTCGAGTTCGTATAAATCAAGTTCTTCGTCGCGCTCGCATTCATCTTACGGTTCGCGGTCGTCCGGTTCGCATTCGTCGTCGGGAAGCCGGTCTTCAGGCAGCCGTTCGTCGGGCAGCCGCGGAAGTTCGGGCGGCGGAAGGAGAAGATAATTGTTGAATTCATATTGGAGAGGAATTATGAGAAGGTTGTCCGTAATCTTTGTCGGGTTAATATTTTTCACGAATGTTTCGGCTCAAAATTTTAATGACGCGCTTAGAATCGTAGGCTATTCTCCCGAATCGAACGCAAGAGCCGTCGGGATGGGAAATGCTTTCGACGCGGTTTCGGACAATTATTCGGCGACCTATTTCAATCCTGCCGGGCTTGCGCAAATTCGCTATTTTGAAATTTCTACGGGATTCGAGTGGATGAATAAAAATACCGAAACGGCTTTTTTGAATAATTCCTATCAATCAAAAAAAGATAAATTTTCATTTAACGAGATGGGTTTTGTTTTTCCAGTATCTTCTTACGGCGGGAATTTTGTTTTTTCGATGGGATATAACAGAAGAAAAAATTTCATTAATAGAATCGACTACAACGGTTATAATCAAAACAGTTCGCTTGTTCCGTTTTTAACCGCTTCAAACGACGATCTTATGTACGAACTTGCTTTGAGTTATCCTATTTATAACGGAAACGATTACCTTTACGACAAAACAATAATCGACGGACGAATGCAGCAGAGCGGTTATATTGACGAATACGGTTACCTCGATAACTGGTCGGTCGCGTTCGCTTCAAAAATAGGAAAGGATTTATCGTGGGGAATTACTTTCAATTACATTGCCGGTTCTTATCATAACGAGCATTATTCTTATGAAGAAGACGTCAATAATTATTATGATAGAAACACATTAACCGATCCGGCGGAACCTTCTACCGCCGATTTTCAAAATTTTTATCTTCGCGATATTCTCGATTGGTCAACCGACGGATGGGAAGCAAAACTCGGCATTCTTTTCGAAGCGCGGAAGAATTGGAAAATTTCAGGCACAATTAAATTTCCGGGATGGACTACAATCAAGGAAGATTATTACGTTGAGGGAAAAAGCAGATTTGGAACCGGAGCGTCATTTTCAATCAATCCTCCTTATTTGAATAAAGTTCAATACACGGTGCAATCGCCGTTTGAATTTACAATGGGTTCGGCGTATAAGTTGAGTTATCTTTTGTTCAGCGGACAAGTTCAGTTTATCGATTATTATCATTTAAGGTTCAGCAATGGATACAGCTCTTTTGATATCGGCGGAAGAAACGCCGAGATTCAAGATATGCTTACCGGAGCTTTTAATTACAATGTCGGATTGGAATTTCTAATTCCGAATTTACCGGTAAAATTGCGCGGCGGGTTTATTTATCAAACGTCCCCCTTCAAGAACGATCCGGCTGAATACGATAAAAAATATTTTACGATGGGATTGGGAATCGGCGCGACCAGAACGATGGAACTTAATCTCGCTTACGTTCACGGATGGACGAAAAACTTCGGAGACCTTTACGGCGCCGGCGAGGCGAGATATTTTACCGATAATTCCGCAAATAAATTAATGATGACATTTAATTTTAGATACTAAATATTTATCTACGTTCGGAAAGCTCTCTTGTAAGAGGTAAGAAACAAAAACGAAAAAACAATCTGTCATTCCGATCCCGATTTATCGGGAGAATGGGACTTTTACGAACTTTGCGTCTTAGCGTTGTTCGCCGAAGGCGGATTGCGGTGGAAAAAGAATTCCCGACTGCCGTAAGATGAAAAATACTCTCCGAAACTATCTGACAAACATAAAAAATTAAAAATCCGTTAAGGAAATCAAGCGAAAAGTTAAACTGACGGTTGAAACCCTTGTCGTTATTGACTCTTCCGCTGCCGGAATATTCGGAAAGTACGCCTTATCGTAAAATAGCGCCGCCATGTTCTCGTACGCGGAAATCTTTGGAGGCTTTGCGGTTCACTTTGCGCTCTTTGCGTGAAACGGAAATGAAATTTAAGAGGGAAAAAGTGAAAAGAAAATATGTATTACAACTAAATACAATGAATGACAATAAATTACCATTAATTACTTTTACGGCAAACTGATTTGTTAAGATTTCCGCCGATGATTAAATTGAATTTTATTTTTAACTAAGGATAGATGAAAATGAAAAATATCAACTCAAAATTATTAGTAATAATTCTTACCGTTGCCGTTTCTTTCTTTGGCTGCTCTCCCAACGAGCCGGGGGGCGGCGCGGAAGGGAAGTCCCTTTATCTGCAAGGCGAAGACGCGAGCTGCACGGAAGCGTGGCTTACTCTTAAGCTGAACAAAATAGACCTTCCGGCGGAGGTAACTCTGAAGCGGGACGGAGAGACGGT
>JAADIR010000034.1:2426-4231 GCA_013151245.1 Chlorobiota bacterium | reverse complement strand
TACCGCTCTAATCAATTGTTTTCCGATTGTATCCTTTTCAAAATATTTCCATTTGTCAACAATCTCTCAAACGTCGTCTCCGAGTTTCATTGCCAATCGATAAATCAACAAATCTTCCAATTTCATTGCAACCTCATTTCAATTACAACAAATTACCCATTCCGGCGAAGCGTTCAGCGAGCCGGAAAAATTACGTTCCGCGCAGCGGAACAAATGACAAACAATCTCTCTCGCATCAATAATTCTTCCAACTAATCACAGCGCATCTTTCCTCATTTACTTTCCCAACAACCATTTCCACAACGGCATAATATTAATTTCATAATTATCAACCGTCAGTTTTTCCTCGTGATTATTTGTCAACAAAAAACTTTCTTTAATATTAAAATATTTCATCCCTTCGAGCAAACTTTTAATTTCCCTCTCCTTCGTCGCTCTATCCGCAATTGAATAAGCCGCGTTAAAGAGTTCTATCCTTCTATTTTCGGTAACGCAAAAGTCAACCTCGCCGTTTTTCTTGAAATACGAAACTTCTTTTCCCTTTCTTCGAAATTCAAGAAACGCTATATTTTCAAACCTCTTACCTGCGTTTTTGCCCGCCTCCATCGCGTCGATAAAGCCGTTATCGAGCAAATAAATCTTGCGCGGATTCCTCTGTATTTCGCGTAAATTCCGCGAATGAATTGTTACGGGAAACAAAACAAAAGAATCTTGCAGATATTCCAAATACTGAAATATAGCGTCTTTAGAAACGCTTATTCCCTGCGATTTGATATCGTTGTATATTTTATTTACGCTCAATAAACTCGCCGAATTCGTAACAAAAAATTTCAAAAGATATTTAATCAAAAACAGATTTTTGATTTTGTATCTTTCGACAACGTCCTTATAGATAAGCAGATTAAGATATTCGGATAATATTTTTCCTTTTTCAAATTTCGTTGCGTTTATAACTTCGGGATAAGCGGAAGAAAAAAGATATTTGTCAAACAGATTGACAATGCGCGCTCTTGTTTCCGAATGATAAAAATCAATGGAAACATTTTTTAAGTTTAGATATTCTTTGAAACTGTAAGGAAAAACTTCATATGCAATCGTTCTCCCCCGCAACGAAGCGGCTAATTCTTTGGTTAATAATTTTGACGAAGAGCCTGTAATGAATATTTTGCATTTTTCGTTATCGTAAATCCTTCTGATAAATAATTCCCAACGCTCGACGTTTTGAACTTCGTCGAAGAAAAACCAAACCGTCTTTCTTTTATTCTCAGGATATAATTCATAATATCCTTCAATAAAATCGTTTAATTTACCGACCGAAAGCGGGAACAATCTGTCGTCTTCAAAATTAATATAAACGATTCGGCTTTTATGATACTTCTCCCGCAATCTTTTTATTGCGCCAAAAAGCAGATACGTTTTACCGACTCTACGCGCGCCGATAACGGAAATGATTTTTTTCGAATTTAACGGAAGAAGTATTTCTCTTGCATTGATCGCCGGCAATTCTTTCGAAACGAAATCCTTGATTAATATTTTAAAAACGTCCCTCATTTCTTTCCTTTTTAATAAGGACAAATATATATTATTTTATCCTTTTTAACAAGGATATTATAATTCTCGACAACTATCATCCGACAATCAAATTACCTCTTCCGGCGAAGCGTTCAGCAAGCCGGAAAAATTACGTTCCGCGCAGCGGAACAAATAACGCAACGTTTATACAATCAATATTCATCCCAAAAATCAAAATCCATAGCCACAATCTCAAATCTTAGTTGTTTTCCCTTTCGTGATTTAACAACCAT
>JAADIR010000034.1:0-2360 GCA_013151245.1 Chlorobiota bacterium | reverse complement strand
CAATTTTATTTTTATTGTTTGCTCCGCCCACGGCGCGCACGGCTTTGGGGTTCTTTATTTTTCGCGCAATCTCTCCGTATGAAGCGGTCTTTCCGAAAGGAACTTTCAGCAGTTGTTTCCATACTTTCTTCTGGAATTCCGTGCCGTCCAGTTTCAGCGGGACATCAAACTTTTTGCGTTTTCCGGCAAAATATTCCTTTAGTTGCTTTTTGCACTCGGTAATTATTTTGTTTGTCCGCGCTTTTTCAATTTCGCTTTCCTCCCCGGAAACAAACGAAAGAGAAACAATAGCTTTTTCATCCGCCGTAAGTTTAATTGTTCCGATAGGCGATTTAAAATACGACGTGAATTTTCCTTGCATAGATTTACCTTTCAAATAAATTAGACTTAAATAATTAGTTTACTTCGCGAGTTTCGGTTTGCGGTTCTTCCGTTACTTCATTTTTATATTTGATGAAATAGAAATATCGAAAAACAAAAATGTAAGCGATAAGAAAGAAGTAAATATTAATAATTAAAATTTTAATAAACCCGACGCCGTAAATAAATAGGAATGAAAAAAGAATAAAAATTATGTTTGAATAAACCGCAATAAAAAAAGACTTTAATCGCAGCGTCATTATAAATTCATTCTCCGTTTTCTCTTTTGAAAAAGCAATAAAAACCAAAGCGAACAGAAGCGTCAGCCCGACCGTTTCATCAACAAAATTATTTTGAATTATCTCAAAAATTTTTGTTTCCAAATAAACGGAATAAACCGCCAATTCGTGAAACTCAAAAAACTCCGGCTTAACGCCGTAACGAAAACGGATAATTCCCAATGCAGTAGCGGGGATTAAAAGCAAATACCCGACAAACCTAAGTTTGCCGGGCAGTAAAAATTTATCGTTTGATTTTATCGTTTTCACGCTTAGTAATTATAAGGAGTGATGTAGCCGCCGGCGGAAGTTCCGTCTTCCAAAACCGCTTGGAAGTAAACCAAACCGAATTTATGATTCGCTCTGTAAATATATTTTTTGATTCCCGGTCTTGTGGAATTTTGTTCAAGTTTAATTGTCTTGATATACATTAGTCCGTATTGGAAATCGTCTTGACCGGTATTTTCCGTAACTTTCCGCGTAATTGTCGTTCCGTCAGGCTGCTTGAAAGAATAAGTATCGCCTACTTTGCAATCATATTTAAACATTACCTGGGGCGACTGGTTTTTGTTAAAGAAATATTCTTGCCATCCTTCTGAAGTCATTTTAAATTTTAAGTTGCATTCAATTTTGTTGTTCCCGATTTTTGATTCAGCCGGAATAACGCCGTAAAGGTCGGAATAGTTTGAAAGGTCGGCGGTTAATTTTACGTTGACTACGCCGTTGTTGTCTTTGCCGGTTATTTCCGTTGAGGCGCTTACGCTTCCGTAATCGTTAACATTATCCGGATCGCCTAAGAAAAAGCTCGTCATAGCGGTATTGCCCACTTGCGCAATCGGAATATTAGTATCTCCGCCCAATTCATTGGGATCTTCTTCCGGATCAAGGGCGTCGCAAGAAAAGACCATAAAGATAGAAAGCAATAACACGGTAAGAGTAAAAAAGGTTTTCATAAAGTCCTCGATGTTTAGAATTAAATTTCGAAGAGAAAAAAGAGCATCTCCCGAATGAAAAATAATTGTCGTTAAAACATACAAATTTCCTTTTTATTCTTCAAAAGTTAAACGGCTAATTTTTTCTCAAAATCCAAAACTTTGAAATTCTTTTTCCCTTTCGGAACAATTACGTGTCCTTCCGCTTCTAGCAGTTCCATTTGCCGCTCTACTCCGCCCGGATATTTGGGATTGAGAACGCCGCCTTCTTTGAGCGTGCGCTGCCATGGGGTTACGCGCTTTTTCCCTTCGGCGCGCGCTTCTTCAGCCGCGTGAGCCGCTATCCACGCGAAAATTCCCGTCGTTATCGGGCAGCCGACCGTCGCGCCGTGTTTTGCGGCTATTTGTTTTCGCAATAGGTTGATTGTCGTTAATTTACCTTTGCGAACTTTTCTCATCAGCTCCACTTCCATTGGCGCGGGGATTGCCATCGTTCCTTCGCCCCATTTTGCGGCTTGCTTGCCGGTTAATTCCACAACCTTCGGAAGGTCTTTACTGTCGCGCAGTTTTTCGTTCCATGTTTTCTTTTTCGGCATTGTTGATTCTCCTCCATTTTATTTCTCTGTGTTTTTTGTGTATTTTTCTTTGTGCCCTTTGTGGTTTCAACCCGCGTTTCTATATTGCAGCATACGTCTAAAATATTTCATTGTCGCCAAATCATATTTTATAATATTTAATAAAAGGATAAATCGATTAAAGAGTTTCCCATTCTTCGCGAGAAAGATTTGCT
>JAADIR010000103.1 GCA_013151245.1 Chlorobiota bacterium | reverse complement strand
GGATATTTATTTAACTTTAACGGTTTTCATTTAGTTGAAGGATTGTCCGATTTTAATTCAACTTTACAGTTTGAGTATATGGATGTTTTAAATTCAAAATATTGGGACGGCGTCAAAATAGGTTCGGAATTTAGATTTTTCGAAATAATATCGGTTAGATTCGGGTATTACAATATTGAATATAATTCCTCTACGCGAGAAGAATTTACTTACGGCTTTGGTTTGTCTATTCCGTTTAGAATTCTGCTAAATTTTCCTTTGCGGGTTAGTTTTGATTACGCTGCGTTGGAGCATTCTTATATGAACCAACAGAAAGTTGAAGATTTTAATTCTTTGTCGGTTAAACTAAATTATATGTTCAACTAAGTTGCAAAACAAGATACTGAAAACAAAGTCGTTTTTCACAGAATCTGAGATCTGATTTCGTAAAGTTGTCATTGAGATTCCGAAGGAATTCCGCGAACAATCCGTTAGTTTTAGTTTCCGTTCAACGGATTGCTTATCCGCCGATAAGGCGGGCTTTGAATAACATAAAATCTTATAGTATTACAAGTTAAATCCTTCCCGATAAAAAGCATCGGGATAAATCGGGACAAGTAGTTTTTTATGCCTGCCGCGCGTATTGCTTTTTTATTGCACAGCGGTAAAGAAATTTTGAAGATTACTTTAAGAATGAATGAATGGATGATGGGCTGAATGAAAAATTTAAATCGGTTAAATTAAAATAACTATTGTTATGCTCAAAATTCCGATTTTCCATCCGTCTCCGCTGCGCTGCGCCGTGACAGGTTCCGTCTCTGCTGCGCTTCCGGCTTCACTTTGTTGCGCCGAGACAAGCCGCCGAGATAAATTATCCATTTTCCATTATCAATTATCCATTGCGGTTTACCGCGCTATGTCATTCCGGCAATTTTTCAAAACATTTTATTTTTTCCGTTGATATTTGCCGATCTATGTTTTATGTTTGTGGAAACTAAAAATACAAAATGAGTTTCTATGGGTAAGGAAAAAGAGGTAAAAGCCCGAATACTTAAATACGCGGAAGTAAAATTTGCGCGCGAAGGGTTTTACCGCACAACAATGGACGAACTTGCAAAGGATATGAAAATAAGCAAAAAGACCATTTACAAATATTTTTCATCAAAAAACGAACTGCTGGAAACGGTTTTGGAAAATATCATATCTCATATTTCCAAGCGGGTTAAGGAAATTGCGCTTTCCGATTTGAACTCTGCCGAAAAACTTTATATGCTCAGCGAATTTATTACTTCCAGAATAAACGACATAAGCGAAAAGTGGCTGAAGGATTTGCAGAGTTATAAACCGGAACTGTGGGAAAAGATTGAGAAATTCCGCCGTAAAACGATTATGAAAAATCTTGACCTTATTGTAAATCAAGGAAAAAGAGAAGATTTGATAATCAAGCAGCCGAATGCGATTATACTCGGAATTATCCTCGGTTCGGTGCAGACGGTTATTCAGCCGGAGTTTATTCTGCACAACAACATCTCAATGCGGAAAGCGGAAATGATTACGCTCAATATCGTTTTCAACGGAATACTCACGAAAAAAGGAAGAAAACTTTTCAAAAATTTTATCGAGAGAAATAGAAATGGGAAAAATTAAATTTTTACTGATTTTGCTAACGGCGCTTTTCTTTTCGTGCGGCGGCAAAAACGAAAACGGAAGCATAAAAGAATCCGGCGCGTTTGAAGCGGTTTCCACAATTGTCAGCGCCTCAAACGGAGATAGAATAACGGCGATTTTCAAAGATGAAGGCGACCGATTAAACAAAGGCGACACGGTTCTTATTATTGACCCCGAAACTTTGGAAATAAAATTAAAACAAGCGGAAGCCGCTCTCAGCGTTGCAAAGGCAAAACAAAAAATGCTGGTTGACGGCGCGCGTAAAGAAGATTTGAAACTTGCCGCTCTCCGCTTAAGCGAAGCGGAATCGGCTTTCGGATTGGCGGCAAAAAACGAAGCGCGAATGAAAAAACTTTTAGCGTCTAAATCAATTACGCAGAAACAATACGACGACGTTAAAACGCAGCTGGACATTGCCGAATCGAAAGTGAGCGCAGCGAGAGCGCAGTTGAAAAGATTGAAAAATTTTGCGCGTCCCGAAGAGCTTCAACAGGCTCTTGGAAACGTAAACGCCGCCGAAGCAAACGTTGCGCTGCTGAAAAAAAACATCCGCAACTGCTATGTCGTTTCTCCAATTGACGGAATCCTCGTCGAACGATATGTTGAACTCGGCGAAACCGCAATGCCCGGCTCCGCGCTTTTCAAAGCCGCCGATCTTTCCCTGCTGAAGCTGACCGTCTATGTTAAAGAAACCGATTTGGCGAAAATCAAATTGGGCGACGATGTTGACATTACCGTTGATTCTTCGCCCGATGTTTTTAAAGGGAAAGTTTCCTACATTTCCCCGGAAGCGGAGTTTACGCCGAAAACAATTCAAACAAAAGACGAACGGACGAAACTTGTTTACAAAGTGAAGATAAAAGTTGAAAATCCCGACTTAAAATTAAAAGACGGAATGCCCGCCGACGCCGTAATTAAAATCGAAGAATAAAAAACAAACGCTATGATAAAAATTGAAAATCTTAAAAAAAGTTACGGTAAGGTTGAGGCGGTCAACGGCGTTTCGCTTGAAATAAAAAAAGGAGAGATGTTCGGACTCGTCGGTCCGGACGGCGCGGGGAAAACAACTACAATCCGCGTTCTTTGCGGTTTGCTCGATTTTGACGAAGGAAGCGTTTCTCTTTTCGACTCCGATATCAGAAAAAAACGGAAGGAAATTCAAAACCAAATCGGTTACCTTTCGCAGAAATTTTCTCTTTACGGCGATTTGACCGTCGATGAAAACATCGAGTTCTTCGCCGAAATTCATAACGTAAAAAATTATAAAGAAAGAAGCGACGAGCTGCTCGAATTTACGCGGCTGATAAATTTCAGAGACCGCCTTACCGACAATCTTTCCGGCGGGATGAAACAGAAACTGGCTCTCGCCTGCAGTTTGATTCACCGTCCGAAAATACTTTTTCTCGACGAACCGACTACCGGCGTAGATCCAGTTTCGCGACGCGATTTCTGGAAAATTCTTTCCGATCTTTTGAAAGACGGATTGACCGTATTAATCACGACGCCCTACCTCGACGAGGCGGAAAGATGCCGCCGGGTTGCGCTTATGAATAAAGGGAAAATAATGGTTTGCGATACGCCGCAAAATATTAAAGAGGGAATCGGGAAAAAGGTTCTCGAAATTACCGGAGAAGAAACGCGCGCGGCTTATCGGCTTCTTAAAAATGAATATGAAAACGAGACACAGATTTTCGGCGACAGATTAAATATCATTATTGAAAACAACGAAGAAAACGTTGAAAATATTTTAAATAAACTGAAAAGGAATAACGTCCGATTTACCGAAACGCGCGTAATTACGCCGACGTTGGAAAACGCGTTTATTCATTTGATAAACAGCTCGAATAAAATTGCGGAAGCGCGAAATTAAAGTATGAAGTTTTTCCGGCATTAAAAACGGGATGAAAATATGAAAAAGATTTTATCGCTATTATTAATTGCGATTGCGCCGGGTTTGTTTGGACAGACAAACAAACTTACGCTCGAAGAAAGCGTAAAACTCGGACTGCAGAACAATAAAATGATTCAAATTGCGGAATCGAAATACAGAAGCAGCGGCGCAAAAGTAACCGAAGCGGTCTCGAATATGCTTCCCAGACTGAGCGTTGGCGGAATTTACAATTACATGAGTTTTCAAAACCCCGACGCGCTCCCGCTATTTGGAGGATTGGCGAAAATACCGCTGGATAAACCGCTCAGTTTATACGGCGGAAGCGTAACTCTGCAGCAGCCGCTATTCACCGGTTTGAAAATGTGGTCCGTAAAAAGCGCAACCGAAAACAGTATGAAGGCGGAAGAAAAAAACTTATCCGCCGAAAAAAACAAAATTGCCGTAGAGGTGAACAAAGCTTTCTGGAATTATTTTAAGTCGAAGAAATTAAAAGCCCTGCTGGAAGAAAATCTGAAAGCCGCGGAAAATCATTTGCGCGTAACAAAGAATTTTCTTGATAACGGAATGGCGACGCAAAATGATTATTTAAAGATGGAAGTGCAAGTTCAAAAGATAAAACTTAAACTTGTTGACGCGGAAAACAAAGAAAAAATTACGCGTTCGATTTTTAATCAAACAATAGGACTGAAAATTAACGCCGAGACTGAAATTGAAACGAATGAAAATTTTACGCGGATAGAAGAATTGAACTACGACCGTCTTGTGTCCGAAGCGCTTCGGAATCGCGATGAATTGTTAGCCGCCAACTTTATGCTGAACGCCGGCGACGATATGATAACGGCGGCGCGCTCCGGCTGGCTCCCTTCTCTTTACGCCGTTGGCAACTATTATATGTACAATATGGACGCCGAAGCGATATTCGGCGAGACGCAGAGGATACGGCTTTGGACTTTGGGGCTGTCGCTCAACTGGAACTTATGGGATTGGTGGAACGCTTCGTCCAAAACCGTTCAGGCAAAAGAAGCAAAATTTCAAATTGAAAAACAAAGCGAACTTACAAAAGACAAAGTAGAGATAGAAGTCTTTTCCAATTATCTGAGTTTGATTTCGGGACAAAAAAAAGTTGATATAAACGAACTTACTTTGAAATCCGCGGAAGAGAATTATCGTTTGCTCGAAAATAAATACAACAACCAAGCTGCAACGAGCGCAGATTTGATTGACGCGCAAACGGAATTGATGAAAGCGGAGATGGAACTGCAGATTTCCAAAATCGATTTTGAGCTTGCAAAGGTTGAACTTTACGCATCCGTAGGAAGAAAACTTTATACAATAAAATGAATTCAATTGAAATAAATAAACTGACGAAAAAGTTCGGGAATTTTATTTCCGTGAACGGAATTTCTTTCAACGTGAAAGAAGGGGAAATATTCGGTTTCCTCGGGGCTAACGGAGCGGGAAAATCCACAACCATTCGTATGCTCTGCGGAATTCTTGCGCCCACTTCCGGAGACGCGACCGTAGCCGGTTACAGCGTGTCTGAAAATCCCGAAGAGGTTAAAAGGCGCATCGGATATATGTCTCAGCGGTTCTCGCTTTACAACGATTTGACAATAGACGAAAATATTAATTTCTTCGGCGGCGTTTACGGATTAAGCGGAACAGAGTTCGACGAAAGGAAAAAATGGGTTTTGCGGATTGCCGATTTACGCGGCAAAGAAAATATTCTCACCGGTTCCCTTCCCGGAGGAATTAAGCAGCGGCTCGCGCTCGGGACGGCGGTTATTCACCGTCCGCCAATCGTTTTTCTCGACGAACCGACAAGCGGCGTCGATCCGATTTCGAGAAAGAAATTTTGGGAGTTGATAAACGAACTTTCCGCCGACGGAACGACGCTTTTCGTAACCACTCACTATTTGGAGGAAGCCGAATATTGTAACAACATCGTATTGCTCGACGAAGGAAAAATTATTGCCGAAGGAAATTCAAAAGAGTTGAAAGAAAAATATTTAAAAGAAACAATTTGGGAAATCGGCTGCGACGACGCGGTTGCCGTCGTACAGCTTCTCGAAAATCAAGAGTTCACAAAAGAAGCGACCCTTTTCGGCAACAATATTCATCTGATTGCCGATCCGATAATCACAAGCGAAAGTCAATTAATCGAGCTGTTGAAAAAAAGGAACATTCCGGTAAGCCGCGTCGAAAAAATAGTTCCGTCTCTCGAAGACGTTTTTGTTCACCTTCTTGCGGAAGAAAAAGAATGAGTCCGCTTAGAATAAAAGCTATTTTCAAAAAGGAAGTCAAGCAGCTTTTGCGCGATAGGAAATTACTGTTCGTCCTTTTCTTCTTTCCCGTTTTTCTTTTGATTATTTTCGGTTACGCCGTTAATTACGACGTAAAGAATATTTCAATTGCGGTTTACGACGAAAGCAGGTCCGCCGAAAGCCGCGAATTTATTGACGGCATTACGCAGTCGGAATATTTTTCTCTTGCCGGTTATCTTTCTAGCAGGGAAGAAATTGACGAAGTTTTGAACAAAGGAACGGTTCAGGCTGTAATTGTATTCGGAAAAGATTTTTCAAAGAAGTTTCTCTCCGGCGTCGAACCGCCTAAAATTCAAGCTCTTATCGACGGATTAAACGGAAATACCGCGGGAATAATACAGAATTATTTAAATCTCGCCGTTTATAATTTCGCGGAAAAATATCAAACGGAATTTTTGCTCAGAGTCGGAAGAAAAAATTACATCCCCATTCAATTGGAAAACAGATTTTTGTTCAATCCGGAATTGCAGACGACAAAGTTTCTAATTCCGGGATTGATTGGATTTATCTTAATAATTACTGCAATCATAAGCGTCTCGTTAAGTTTTGTGCGTGAAAAAGAGCTTGGAACAATTGAACAGTTAAACGTTTCGTCGATAAAAATATTCGAGCTTGTGGTCGGTAAATCTATGCCGTTCCTTTTGATTTCGTTGGTTAACGCGGTTTTCATTTTGATTGCGGGCTACGTTCTTTTCGGGGTGACGGTTAACGGAAGTTACTTTTTGCTTCTGATAACGACGCTGATTTTTTTGACCTCGTCGATTGCGGTGGGCATATTTTTCTCGATAATTGCCGATACTCAGCAGGTGGCTTTTTCGGCGGCGACGTTTTTTTCTCTTCTTCCTTCGCTCATTTTATCGGGCTTCGTTTTCCCAATTGAAAGTATGCCTTATGCGGTGAGAATTTTAACTAACATCACCCCGGTTAAGTTTTATCTCGTATCGCTTCGCGCCATTATTATCCGCGGAGTTGGACTCGAAGCGTTTTGGCTGCAGTGGGTTTACCTTGCGCTGTTCGGATTGGTTTTTATAATTTTAACAATAATCGTCGGCAGAAAACAAATGAGCGCCGCATAAGCGGATGAATATAATTCTTCACATAATGAAAAAAGAATTCCAGCAGTTCCGGAGAGACCCGAAAATGTTTATGCTAATTCTAATCTCTCCGCTGATGCAGCTTCTCTTCCTCGGTTATGCCGTGAATTTTGACGTTAACGTCGTGCACACTGCGATTTTCGACAGCGATAGAACCGTAACGAGCCGCGATTATCTGGAACGTTTCAGCGCGAGCGGAAGATTTAAATTTGATTATTTCGTTGACAATTACGAAGATTTGCAAAAACACATTGACGACGGCGAAGTCCTTGTGGCAATCGTTATTCCCGACGGATTTGAAAAAAATGTAATGCGGAATATTCCGGCAAAAGTTCAGATTCTGTTCGAAGGTTCCGACGGAAATTCGGCTTCAATCGCCGCAGGATACGTTCAGGGAATTACCGCGAAATTTTCAAAGAACATTCTTCTCGAAAAAGCGAAATCGAGCGGCGCCGGGGTCTCATACTTTAATCTTCCGCAGACGGAAGTCCGCGTCTGGTATAATCCCGAACTTCTTTCGAGAAATTTTATGGTGCCGGGCATTGTCGCGATGCTATTGATGATTATAACTTTAGTGCTTACGTCTCTTGCCATCGTAAAAGAAAAAGAGATAGGAACTTTTGAACAGTTGATTGTTACGCCGATAAAATCTTACCAGCTTATTCTAGGGAAAATTATACCGTTTATTATTATCGGGTTTGTCGTTATTTCCATTATCATTCCGGCAATGCGGCTGATTTTTGATATTGTAATTAAAGGAAGCGTATTGTTTCTCTTTTTCTCTTCTTTCCTTTTCGTTCTTTCAACTCTCGGTTTGGGAATGTTGATTTCCACCGTTTCAAAAACTCAGCAGCAGGCTATGATGATTTCAATTTTTCTCGTAATGATGCCGATGGTTTTTCTTTCCGGCTTCGCTTTCCCGATTGAGAATATGCCGCAAATTATTCAATATATCACTTACCTTATTCCGCTTCGATATTTTATGACAATCATTCGCGGAGTGATTTTGAAAGGGACGGGATTCGAAACGTATTACATGGAATTGATTATTCTCTTTTTTATGGGAACGCTAATACTTGTCGTTAGTTCGTTAAAATTCAGCAAGAAGTTGGAATAGCTTTGTCATTTCATCCGTCGGCATGTAGCCGCAGACTTTATGTCTGCGCGCCGTATGCTGCACAAAAGCCGACGCAGTTTGAGACAAAGAAAAACGGCAGAGAGTTTTTTAATCGCCTCTTCCCGGCGCGCGCGCGTTCGCGGGCATAAAGCCCGCGGATACAATGTTGCCGCCAATTCGAAAAAGACGTATGCTTTTAAGTCGGGGAGAAAAAACCCGCCAACCCTCTCCGGGCTTTAGCCCAAAGGAACTTTTTAATTTTTCTCGCTTGTGAAATAGAGTTGAGTTTCTTTGAATTTCGACAAAATTTCATTCAGCGAATTTTTTGCGTTCGTTAATTTATTGTTTAATTTTTTTGAAGCCGCTTTTACTTCTCTGAGATTCTTATCAATTTTTGCCATGTTAGTCGATATCTTTTCGTCGCTTCTTTTACTTCTTTTCATAAAGTATCCGACGTCCTGCGTTCCTACGCCTATGTGGACGTTTACAAACGATACGTTATCGCCGGAAGACGCGCTCCAGGCTTTTCCTATTACTCGCGAAAATTCGTCGCTTGTCATTAGCTCAGGCGCAATCGCAATTCCCGTTCCGTCGTTCAATCCGGAAGGAATAATATAATCGCCGCAATTAACTTTTCCTCGGACTTTCACCGGAATTTGTCCCATGAACGCAACGGTTTCATAGTTCTCTTTTTTATCTTCTTTCGGAGCGTTCCCTAAAATTATCGGTTTTGCTGAAACCGCCATAAATTGTTCTCCGGTTGAAGTGTTTTTCGAAATTTTTCCGCCGTTAACCGCAACTATATCGCCCGCGGATATGTTTTCGTCGGGGTTTAATCTTTCAAGCCATTCGGCGTAATCGCCGCCGCCCGATTCGTAAGTTACGCCGAGATGCGTGGTTTCCCAAATAGTAACAAAAGTTATTTCCGCAATATCCGCCGCGATTGCGATAATATCCGCCGGTTCGGTTGGAATGGGCAAAGGGTAGAGCCAGGAAACGGCCGCTACAATTTCGCCTGCAATCAGCGCAGCCATGTAAACGTCGGTTGCGATGCTTGCCGGTTCGGAAAAATAATCCGCCGCGTCTTGCCCCTCAATTCTGCCTACCATCCCGCCGTCGTCCCAAAACGACATATAATTATGATCGCCGTTCGAGTCGCCGTCGATTCTAATTGCAATTCCGTGCTCGCCGCCGTGTATGTACAGAGGATAACTGTCGGTTGTATTATCCTCTCCGCTCAAAGTTGTCGTTATAACGACTCTGCCCTGCGTGTCGATACTGAAAATATTGCTTCCTTCATAATCTACCAAAAACGGAGTTTTACCTATCGGCGCGTTAACGTGCATTTTTGCTTGAGGCGGATCAATTCCAACGCCGAGCGTTCCTTTAACAAAAACGTAATCAAACGTACTGAACCCGATTACGTGAAAATCGACCGAATCGGTAACCATTCCCAAAACAATGTAGCCGAAAGGATCAAAAAGCATTCTCTGCACTTCCCAAGTTTGAATAACAAAGTTTCTGTCGTTTCTTACGCCGAGGAAATGCCGTTCCGGTCCGTAAATTAAATTCCCCTGAGTAGTCCACCATTCGTAATCCGAGCCCATTATCTGCGGCAACGTTTTCAGTTTCGCAATTGAACCGAGAGACGGGGGAATGTTAATTACTTTGTTTATGCTTACGCTTTTTATTTTCTCATTCGTAACCGAGCCGTCCGCGAGTTTTTCAGTCGTAATCGAACCGTCCGAAACGTCGTCGGCATACTTAGCCCCCAGCGAATACGGAACGCTTACTAATTCCAATCGCTCGTTCATTTCCGGTTCGTCGTTAATCTTTATTCCGATATAATATTTTTTGTCAAACAAAAGATTCGCAGGTTTCGTTTCGGAGCTTCCTCCGAGCGTTACGTTAAATTCGCCGTTTATCACCGGAACGTTTCTGTGAGTTTCTTCCCAAACGGGAGAGCCGGATTTGGGCGAAGTATAAAAGGAAAACGTGAAATCATAAAATCCGTCCGACAGCGCGTCGCCGCTTTTATCGGTTAGAACTCCGTTAAACGGAATCCGAGTCGGGAATTCTTTCGTTTGTTTCTCTTGCGCGGAAAGGCTAATCCCAATCGCTAAATAGATTATCATAAACAAGAGAACGTTTTGTTTTACGCGTTTAGTTTTCATTTTTATCTCAAATCTTTTGTTGTCGTATTTCGTTGAAATTTAATTATTTGCTTCCCGCCGTTTGAATCTTAAAGTTCGAATCGTTTTGTCTTTCAGACATTTTCGCCGCGCGAACGGCGTTTTCAACAGCATTTAATTTTCGGTTTCCATTTTCCAAATCGCTTTTTAACGCCGAAATATCGTTTGCAGCCGAAAGAATTTCTTTGTTCTTTTCGTTTAATAATTTTTGCAACGCTTTATTTCTGTTAAAGCTTCTCTGCACGGCGACCGCTAAATCGCGGAGATTCATACCCACGGCTACGTTGACGAGTTTTACCGATTCCGATTGCGACGACGCCCACGCTTTGCCGATAGTTTTTGCGTATTCTTCGGCGGTCATCATTTCGGGCGATACGGCAATTCCTATTCCGTCGTTCAATCCCGAAGGAATGACGTAGTCTCCCTTGTTTACTTTTCCCGAAACTTTAACGGGAACTTGTCCTTTGAAAGCGACTTTTTCATAAAAGACTTCTTTCTCTTTCGGCGGCATATTTCCCAAGACGACGGGCGAGGTCGATACCGTCATTATTTTATCGGCTCCTTTTGTTTGTTTGGAAATCTTTCCGCCGTAAACGCCGACGATATCGCCAATACCGAAACTTTCTTGCGGATTGATTTTCTCTAGCCACTCGGCGTAATCTCCGCTGCCCGATTCGTAAGTAACTCCCAAGTGAAATAAGTTCCACGCGTTCTCAAAAGTCCAATAAATAATTTCCGCCCCAAGCGCCACAATGTCGGGGGCTTCAAGCGCTTCGAGAGCCGCGGCGACAACGCCTGCGGTAATAATTGCGCCCAGCCAAACGTCGTGAGCTATGTTGATTGGGTCGGCTAAATATTCGCCTGCGTTTTGCCCTTCTATTCTTCCTTTCATCCCGTCGTGATTCCAAAAAGAAACGTAATTATGACTCCCGTTTGAAGAACCGCTGATTTTCACGGCGACGCCCTGATCGCCTCCGTTTATATAAAACGGATAACCGGCGACGTCGTCTTCGTCTCCGGTAAGAACGCTTTTAGTTTGAACGCGCCGGTTTGATAATACTTCAAAAACCGGATCGCCGTCGTAAGCTACGACGAACGGCTGCATCGTTCCTTTTGAATTGATGTGAAGTTTCGCTTTTGTGTCCGCAAAATCAACGCCGACGCCCATAAAGTTTTTTACGTAAACGTCGCAGAGAGTCGTTTTTCCGATTACTTCGAAGAAAACTGAATCTTGCTCTGTTCCCATAATTATTTTTCCGTAAGGGTCGATCAGCATTCGTTGAACGCTGTCCGTTCGGACGACTAAATTTCTGTCGTTTATCGTCCCGAGCCATTCCTTTCCCGTATCGAGATAGTTTCCGTGGCGTCTCCAATAATCAGGCAGTTCCTTGTCGGCGTTTGCGTCGTTTTCCGCTTCGGAAATTCCGGTAATTTTTTTGTAATCGACGCTTTTAATTTTTTCGTCGGCAATCGCGTTGTCGGCTATTTTTTCTTGCGTAATAGAAGCGTCGGGAACCTCTTCGGCTATTTTCGTCCTCTCGGCGTATGGAACGGAAGTTAACGGCAGCCGCGGATTCATTTCCGGCTTCATCCCTATTTTAATTCCCAAGTAATAATCGCGGTTGAATTTAACGTTTAGCGGGTTAACGCTTCCTAATTTTACGCTTATCGCGCCGTCGTTAACCTCGACGTTTTTTTGCGATTCCGTCCAAACCGGCGCGGCTTTGTCGGAAGCCGTATAAAGCGAAAATGTGAAATCGTAAGTTCCCGTTTTAATTACTTTGCCGTTTGCGTCAACAATCACGCCGTCAAAATTGATTACTTCGGGAATTCCTTTTTGAACTTTCTTCTGCGCTGATATCGGCGGCGCGGTTAACGTTAAAAAAAGAACGCCCGCTATTAAAATTCCGAAATTAAATTTGCGTTTCATCGTTTGCTCCGAGTTTCGCGATTTGTTTAAATTTAAAAATCTTTTTCTCATTTTTAATTTTCCTCTGTCAAATTACTTTAACAGCAAAAGTTTTTTTGAAGCGAAAAAGTTTCCGCTCCGCATTGTGTAAATATATATTCCGCTCGGAAGTCCGCCCGCCGCTTGCGCGTTCCATACTAATTTATACGTTCCCGCGGATTTCTTTTCGTTCACAAGTTCCGCAACCTTTTCGCCCAATACGCTGTAAATAACAATGCTTACGAAACTTTCTTCCGGCACGGAAAATTCAATTACCGTACTCGGATTAAACGGGTTCGGATAATTCTGTTTTAATTGATACTCTTCCGGCGCATTCGCTTCCATATTGTCCGCCGCGGTTATTCCGTTGATTCCGACAAAATAATTCGCGGATTTTACCCGAACGGTTTTGCTTTCGGAAGAAACGGTTCCTACTATGCTTCTACCCAACGAAGCGCTTATCGAAAGTTCCGACGACGAGCCGCTTACCAGAGCCGTTTCGTTGAATGAATATTTAAAATTATATTCGTTTTGCGAGATCAGATTTCCCGCCGCAAACAGTAAAACGAATGTTAAAATTTTAACTATTAATATTTTATTCATTTTATATCGCTCTCCAAATTACTTTTGCACGGTAATTTATTTGTAATATTCATATTCGTTAACAACTTTACTGACAAGCTCGCCTAGTTTATTGTAAATCAATT
>JAADIR010000087.1:3437-4302 GCA_013151245.1 Chlorobiota bacterium | reverse complement strand
CGGTAGTAAATTGCCAAAGTAAACCTTCGGTAGTATGCCCGTGATTATCCATTGCGTCAATTCGCCAGAAATAAGTTGTGTTCGGCTGAAGTTTTCCGTAATAATAATTCGGAGATGAAACCGTTGTAACATAATTGGGAGAATCATTTGTCCCGAAATAAACTTTGTACGTCAAAGGATCTTCATCCGGATCGGAGCATTGCCACGTGAGAGTGGTATAAACGGATTGTTCTTCCGAAAAGTTTACCGGCTGCGGCTGTTGCGCTATGTAGGGCGGAAGATTATTCCCGTCGTCGGAAATTTCGAAAGCCGGACTGAAATCAAAATTATCCGGATCGCTGAGCGAAGTGATTTTAATTTTAAAATCTTTTCCGGTTATCATATCCGCGGGAACGTCCCAATAGTTGTAGGAGCCGTTATTCGGCGTTGAACTTTTTATAGTAGTATTTAAAACGTCTAATTTGTAAAGCTCAATTTTAACGTTTCCCGTCGCGTTTCCTTTGTCCCATTCTATCTTCACGTTTTGATCGCCCCGTTTCCATACGGTAGCCGACGAAGGCTTTGTTACGGTAATATAATCGCTGTGGTCGCTTTCGGCTTGGGCGATTTGTTTTTCAAGCGAAAGTAAAGTTTCTTGAAAATCGAAAAGCGTAAATTTCCAAACTTTCATTTTAATACCTACTCCGGCGTCTAATCCGGCAAACAATCGCCACCAAGGATTCATATCGGTTTTCGCTTCGAACTTGCCGTAAAGTTTGGCAAACAGATAAGGGGAGAGGGTTTGATAAATTTTGAAAAGGAAATTCGGCTTGACGTATGCTTCCGCCTCAAGTCCTGCGGTTATGGTCGGTTCGTTAAATCCGTA
>JAADIR010000087.1:0-3417 GCA_013151245.1 Chlorobiota bacterium | reverse complement strand
GTTTCCCATTGGCTGTTGCCGAGATAATTCATCGTAAAAGTATATGAATAGTTTTGCGTTACGCCCATTGTCAAAACCGACGAAAGAGCGACTTCGGCTCCAACGTTCAATTCCAAAGCGGGCGTAATAGTAACGGGAATGCCGGGTAAAATAAAAGTGGGGAAAATCCATTCGCCCAGCGATTTTTTCAAATCTTTATCCAACTCGCCGCTAATTGCTCCGAGCGGAACGTCTAGCGTCATTGCCAAACTTTCTTCAAATTCATACGTAAACGTCATCGAGTTTATATCGTTGCCGGAAATATCAACCGAACCGCTGACGGTAGGCGAAAGAGTTAATACTATGTTCAGATGAATCTGATCGTCGTCTGTTTCCGGGTCTCCGTCGAAATCATAAAGCAGGACTTCCAGGGTTATCTCCTTCATGGTTTGCTCGTCGGCGTTAGGTTTGTTGAGCGGTTTTTTCTGAACCGTTTTAACGGAGATTAGTTTCACTCCTTTCCTCGGTTTGAACTGAACTCCGCTGCCTGAAAGGTCTAACGTCTTTGTAAATTCGGAGCGCCCTTGTTCGATAGCTTCGCATATTGAACCGTCCGTTGTAGTAACGATAACCGCGCCGCCGCTGTCTTGTACGCTTACTACTTTAGCGATGTAGCCTCGTTCCTCCGTGCTGATAATTATATCTCCGGGAGAAAAGGAATACTTATCTTTTACCGAAGAGTCGAAAGTTATTTGCGTGGAATCTTGGGAGAAAGATTGAAAATAGGAATTGAAATCGTTTCCTTCAAAAACTTTTGCTTTTTCCGTGAGTATTAATTCGCCGTTATCCGGCGGGGGAGTAACGGGATTTGAATCTTCTTTGCACGATGCGAAAAGGAAAAAAGAAAGTAAAACTAAAGCTGTAAATCCGGTCTTCATAATAGGCCTCCAAAAGAATTTTTATATATTCTTTGGGCTTTTCCAATAAGTCATTCCGAAAAATTTATGAACATAAAAAATAACGGCTTTTGGGAGAGACCCATCTATTAAAATATTGTTTATCCCGATTTTTTTGATATTATAAGAAGAACTTAAAAAAATATGAAAATTTAAGCAAATCAAAGAATGGTTGGATTTCTGTGAATCATTCTTCTTCTTTCGCTTCATCCCAATATTTGTCCATTTCTTCAAGATTCGATTCCGTTATCTTTTTCCCGTTCTCTTTCAATTTCTTTTCGATGAACTGAAAGCGTTTCACGAATTTGTTTGAAGTTCTTCGTAAAGCGTTTTCGGGATTGAGATTGATTTTCAGAAACCGCGCGAAGTTCACGAGCGAAAATAAAACGTCTCCGAATTCTTCTTCGAGTTTTTCGACGTCTTTTTCATCTTTCAATTCTTTCAACTCTTCGATTTCTTCAATTACTTTTTGCCAAACGTCGTCGGAGTTGTCCCAATCAAAACCGACTTTCGAAGCTTTTTCCTGCAAGCGGAACGCGCGGTGCAGAGCGGGCATCGTTTGCGGAACGCCCTCAAGCACGGACTCGCGCCCTTCTTCGAGTTTTATCGTTTCCCAATTTTTTTCTATTTCGCTGTTGTCTTTCACCTCAACGCCGCCGAAGATGTGAACGTGACGTCTGATAAGTTTGTCCGTAATTCCCTGAATCACTTCGTCTATGTCGAAGCGCTTTTCCTCTTCGGCAATCACGGAATGAAAAGCAATGTGCAGAAGCAAATCGCCGAGTTCGCCTTTTAATTCTTCGTAATCTTTTTCTTCAATCGCGCTTACGACTTCATACGCTTCCTCAAGCGTCGCCGATTTTATCGAATCGTGCGTCTGCTCTTTGTCCCAAGGACATTCTTTTCGCAGGCGATACATTACCTTCATCAATTCTTCAAATTTTTCGCCGGTCATTTTATCCTCTAAATTTATTTTGACAAACTTAGTCAGAGACGGCGTTCAAAACAAACTCGGTTACCGTAAAGAAAAACTTTTTTATTATCTTTGCCCTTTGATTTTTAGAAATGCGGTAAATGAAAAAAACACTTTTACTTTTATTTTTGTTCGTCGGCGGCGCGACTTTTCTCTTTGCCCAAGATTCAACAAGCGTCAAATTCGAATTCATTCCTCCGGGATTGCACATTCTTCCTTTAAAAGCGAATTACCAGGAAGCGAGAGTGGGCGTTTTGTATTATTCCGACAACGGCGATTTGAAAGTCGATTTGGGAAACAACATCGACGTAATCGCTTTTCACTTTCCGAAGATAAACGGGAAGCTTACGGTAGGCGCAGAGTTTATGGCTTACGCTCTTTCTACGAGCTATCAAGGGAACAGATTGCAGATAGACGCGGTTGACGGATTTTTCGGGGGAAATATTTCCTTCTCGAAAACCTTTTCAAAAGATCGCTTGATGCTCAAACTCCGCTTCATCCATAACAGCGCGCACTTGGTTGACGGACATTATCAACTCGACAGCCTGCAATGGATGAACGGCGACCAGCCGATTCCTTTCACAAGAAACTTTTTTGAATTGCAGCTGGCTCATCAGTTTTATCTTCCGTTCGGTTCGATTAAGTTTTACGGCGCGGTTTCCTATTCAACGCTTGCGCGCCCGCACGATTTGGAAAAACTCTCCGCATTTTTCGGTTACGAACTCGCATACAACATCGGACAAGTCTTTGAGAAAGATGCAAGTCTCTTTTTGGCTGACCAATTAACCGGCGTCGGAAGTCCGCGCTACATTTTAAACAACAACATGATGGGCGGAATAAAATTCGGCGATTGGGACGGGAAAGGAATCGTCTTCTATCTTTCCTACTACATAGGCGCAAACCCGTTCAGCGAGTATTATTATCAGCGCGTTGAAAGATTCGGACTGGGGTTCTTTCTCGATTTCTTTTAGAAACTTTTACAAAACCTAATCCGGACACAAGCCGGAACAAAAACAAATAGTAATTCTCTGCAATTGACGAAGAATTAATAAACGCTTAGAATGGCTGATTGGCTGAATGAGAAATTCAATTCGCTCAAACCGAAACAGTAATTTTTCTTGTTGGAATTTCATTATTTTCCATTTTCCATTTTCCATTTTCCATTTTCCATTTTCCATTGTCCATTGCGGTATATTCAACCCCGTTTGCTTCTACAAATGTTTAAACTTAAATAGTTGCTTATTAGAAAACATTCCTTTAGTTTTTTTCTTTAAATATCAAATCATAATATAAATTTTCCGGTTTGTCGGGGTTTAGTATCAGGAAATTAAAAAGTTAATGCTATCAGCGTTCTTTCTACTTCTTCTATAAATTTGACGAGGAAAAATGAAGTTTTTAATAATGATAATTATCTGTTTTCTGTTTCTTCACGATAGTTCTTTGGCTCAGGAAATAGAATCAGAGCCTCGACCAAGCTTCTACACAACGGCGGCTATCGGTAGCGTAGAG
>JAADIR010000015.1 GCA_013151245.1 Chlorobiota bacterium | reverse complement strand
CATTACGAATCTCATTTCGTTATATGACGAAATATAAAATCGAAACGAATAATTGTCAAGTTCCTTTGTGGAAAAATAAAATCGCGATATACTGAAATCAAAGCAGTTTTCGGATTCCGTAAAGTTGTCATTGCGATTCCGACTTTGTCGGAAGAAGCCTGTCCGCCGACAAGGCGGGCAATCTTTTAGCCGGGGTCTCCCATATAAGGATAGATTCCGCGTAAAAACATCACGGAATGACGGTTAGCGAGAAGTTATTCAAAGCCTCCTAAAAAAGCGAATCCTTTTTTTCTATTTGGCAATCGGGAAATCGACCGTAAATGTCGTTCCTTTACCAACGGTCGTTTTTACGTTTATTGCCGCTCCTCCGAGATCGCAAAAAGCTTTGGTCATCCACAACCCCAATCCGTTGCCGTCAAATTTTCTCGTATATCCGGAATCTACTTGCGAAAACGGTTCGGCATATAACCGTTTAAGGTAATCTTCATTTATTCCGATTCCGGTATCGGCAACGCTCACGGATAACTTATCGCCCACTGCGGCATAAGAGATTTCCACTTTGCCTTCTTTCGTATATTTAACGGCATTTTCCAATAGGTTTTTAATAATCCATTTCAACGCCTGCTCATCGTAATTAACTTTCACTTCAGGCGTATCGCTATGTTTTTTCAATTCTATATTTTTTCTCATCGCTTCGGGGACAAATTCTTTTATCAGAGGATTAATGATCTCTTTTCCAAGATCAACGGCTTTTGACTTAAATTCATATATTCCGGTAGATAACTCTGCGCTTAAAATCATCGATTCAATAGTTCTGGTTATTCTGCGACTGGAAATTTCCAGACTGTCGAAAATAAAATTCAGTTCCTCGGGGAGCGAATCTTTTAGATCATCCCTTAGAAGAGAAAAATAATTATTAAAATGTGAAAGAGGAGTTCTCACTTCGTGGGAAACCTGCGCCAAGAATTCCGATTTAAGACTGTTTGCTTTGTCGGCTTTTTCCCTTGCAAGCAAAACTTCCCTTTCGGCAATCTTCCTTTGAGTAATATCGCGAACAATAACTAAAACATATACGCCTTCGGGCATATCGAGTTTTGTTAAACTTACTTCGGATTCAAATTCGCTTCCGTCGAGATGCGTTTGCTTCCATTCAAACAGCTGCGGTTCTCCTTTCAGGCAAGCGTCAATTTTCTCTTTAAATGCTTCCGCGGAACTTTCCCCGTCGGGTTGAAGAACGGGGGAAAAATCTATCGGATTAACGCCGATAATCTGATCTCTTCTGCATTCAAACATTTCAAGCGTCCTATCGTTGCAATCTACAAATTCTTCATTTCTCATAAGCAGAATTGCATCGGACGAAGATTGGAAAAGCGTCCTGTATCTTTCTTCGCTGGCTTTTATTTTCTTTTCTTTTTCAATTCTTTCGGTAATATCCTGCCCGAATGTAATTAACACCGCATTACCGAAATACTCCCCTTTGAACATTCTTACTTCCTTCGGGAAGATTTCTCCATTCTTCTTTTTTCCCCAGAAAAAGAATTTCTGCGGTTCTCCGGCAAACGCTTTTTGCGTAATTTCAACAACCGCATTCATATCGTTCATTCCTTCGGGAGAAAGAAAGTTGGGATATTTTCCGGCAAATTCTTCTTTTTTATAGCCGTACATTTTTTCGGCGCCTTTATTAACCGTAATAAACTTGCCGTCCGCCTCTTGAATATAAATAGCGTCAACGGTGTTTTCAAAAAGACCTTCATAGCTTTTAGCCGAATTCCGGAGCGATTCGAGCAGCTTCGTTCTTTCGGTAATGTCGCGAATAATTCCCTGCGTCGCTTGTCCGTCCTTATAATCGATATATGTTACGCTGGCTTCGCAATTAATTCTTTCGCCGTTTTTTGCGACGGCGGTAAATTCGTAGATAGGAGAAACTTCTTCTCCTCTTTTTATTTTGGAGACTCTTTCTTTAATAATTTCAAGGCTTTCCGGCGCAAGAAGTTTTGTAAAGCTGAAATCATCGCTGTTCGTTTCTTCGAGCGTATAGCCGAACATTTCGGTAAACTTCTTATTGACCATTTCAAATTTATTGTCGTAAAGAAGATAAAAAGCGTCGTTAGACATTTCATAAAGCATACGGTACTTATGCTCGGCGCTGTTCATTTTACTTTCGGCAAATTTTCTCTGCGTAATATCGTCGAGCAGAATCATCAGATATTCTACTTTACCTTCGCGGTTAAGAGAGGTGTAAACGCTTGGAGAATAGTATCTTTTTCTATCAGTATTATGGCGATCAACTATTTCAAGCTCTTTTAAGTCAAATTCACCGCCGGCATATACTTTTTTGAATTTTTCGAGAAGCCCGAGTTTTTTTGTTTCTTTACTTTTTAAGATGTTGAATCTGTCAAGGTCTCTTTTAAGATTAAGCCCCCACATTTTTTCCCATTTGGGATTAGCCATTAATAATGTGCCGTCGGGACCGAACATCGAAATGGCTAAAGGCGAATTATTAAGCAGAGATTTAAAGCGGTTATCGCTTTCAAGAAGTTTGTTCAGCATATCGTCCCGTTCCAATTCAATTCCAATCCTCGAAGAAAACAGAAGCAGAAGAGTTTGAATTATCTTAAAATCTTCGATCTCCCGCGAAAAGAAAAGAGCGTAAACTCCTATCGCTTTTTTTCGTGAATTATGTAAAGGAACGCCGACATAGGATTTAATTCTATCATTATCTAAGAAAGACGACGGCACCGGATTTATACCGTCGAACCTTTGAATTTTATTCTGTTTAATTACATTTTCGCATAAAGAATCTTCCAGTTCAAAAGTTCTCCCTCCTAAAGATTCTTCCATATTAAAGCCGGAAACAACTTCCATTGTTTTGTTATCATTGACAAGCTTTCCTACGAAAGAAACTTCGGCGTCCAATATTCTTATCAATTCCTTATTTACCGTATCAAAGAAAGATTTGCCGAAGGTTGAGGAAACCGCCGAATCGATCTCGTCAATCGCCTGCGCTTCACGGTTTCTTTCATTTTCTATTTCATATTTTGATATCGCAAATGAAATATCCTCGCCAATTTTTTCAATTAATTTTGCTTCGGTTTGTTCAAAGTAATTCTTCATTTCAGATATTACCGTTAGAACCGCAACGACTTTTTCGCCTATTAAAATCGGGACGGACGCCGAGGAATTAAATTTGTGCTCTTTGCTGTAATGAAGCCAGCTATTGCTGAGATCGCTGTTAGTTATATTATTCAAAACTACAATTTTTTTATTTTTTACGGCTTTGACTACGTTATCATTTGGATTCTTCCCGTCTGAAAAATCTATTTCCAGTTTTCTTAAATAATCATAATCCGTTCCCGCAAAGGAAACCGGAGTAATTTTATCGTTTGCAACTTTGCCGATCCATGCTAATTTGAAACTGGCTTTTTCGATAAATATTTCGCAGACTTTATCATAGAGTTCTTCCGAAATATTTTCTCTGACCACTACGTGATTTATTTCGCTAAGAATATCATACAATCTTTGCAATTGCTTTTCCCTTCTAACCGCCAGGCGTTCCTTTGTAGTTTCAAGAGTTATCCCGATTACTTTAATGACGCTTCCGTCCGTTTCTTTCTGCGGGATGAAACATGATCTGAAATAGCGCGATTCATCGTTTTGAGATATTCCAATGAACTCAAAATAATTTTCTTTACCGTTAAGAGCTTCGTCAAAAAGCGCGCTTATGCGTTCCCTGTCGGAAGGAGCCACGATGGCGGCGAACTCCGAGTCTTCAATGTTTTTCATTACGCTCTTAAATTGCTCGGTTTCATAATTGTTCATCGAGATAAATTTTCCCTCTATGTTCAATTCATGGATTCCAACCGGAGCTCCCATTACCAACAGTTTATATCTTTCCTCCTCATGCCTTAGATCTTCTTTGGTCTCCTCAATTTCGCGGTAAGCTTCTTCCAATTTATCATATTGTTTAGAAAGCGTTATGTAGTCTTCTTTTCTATGTTTATTAAAAACATAAACTAAAAAAAGAAGAGTCAAAATCATCAATGAAAACAGCAATATTATTACCCGTCTAAACACTACAAATCTTTTAGATTGAGCGGCAAAATATGCTTTTGAAAAAAACGACAATTTTTTTAATCCGGCATTTAAATTTTTCTGTTTTACTTCAATATTTTTTGCTGATTTTTGAATATCCTCTCCGGTTCTCTTTTGATCTGCGAGAGTCTTTGCTTCGCCTTTTATTTCTTGAAGCAATGCCATGAGATTTTTAACTTTAGCGATAACGGAATCTTTATTTTCGGGAATAAACACGCCCGAAGAGAAAACCTTGTCGGTAATAAGACCGTTTAGTTTTTCCCCCGCATTATCATATAATCCGGCGACTTTATTTTTAGAGACCGGTCTTTGAGCCGAGGAAGAATGATTCAAATCAAAATTAATTAATGAATATGCTTCTGTAATCTCTTCTTTAACTTTGTTCAATTCTGTAATCACTCTCTCTTTCGACTCAATTATCGAAAGAGCCAAATTGGAGCCGAAGAACATAAAAGTCAGCACCAAAGAACCGAAAATCAGAACGGCTAAGTAAATTTTTACCGGTATTTTAGTCGGTCTATTACTGATTTCTTTTATTTTATTCATTTTGTTCTCGTCTTATTTTCTCTTTTTAAGCGTAACATAAAAAGTAGCGCCAAAACCTATCTTACTTTTCACCCAAATTTTTCCGCCCATTTTCTCAACTAATTCTTTACATAAAATCAAACCGACGCCTGTGCCGACTTCGTTTTCAGTTCCCACGGTAGTATGATGTTCTTCAATTTTGAATAATTTTTTAAGATCGTCGTCTTCAATTCCCATTCCGTTATCCGCAACGGAAATAAGGATTTCATTCTTCCTTTCTTTTGCCTGAAGTATAACTTTGCCGCCCGGGGAGGTGAATTTAATAGCGTTCGAAACTAAATTTCTTAGAATTGTCTCCAGCATTTTTCTATCGGCATATACTTTTATTTCTTCAGGTATCTTTACCGCTAAAATAATTTGTTTGTTTTTTGCGCTCACTTTGAGAAGATCGACTACTGAATTTGCTATTTTATATAATTTGTAATATCTCGGATTGAATTCCATCCGTCCGGTTTGCGTGCGCGACCATTCGAGAAGTCCGTTCAAAAGAGAGAACGTATTTTCAGCCGATCGTTTCAACGAGGCAAGAGACATTTGTATTTCATCGTCTTCAAGCTCGTTATAATTATCGGTTAACAATTGCGCGTATCCGATAAGAGCGGAAAAAGGGCTTCGCAAATCATGAGAAACTATTGAAAAGAATTTGTCTTTATTCGCATTAATTATTTTTAATTTCTCTTCGGAGTCTCGAAGTTCTTTATTAATTATTTTCAACTGCTCCGTTTGTTTTTCCAGTTCTTTCTTTGTCTTTTGCAGTTCGTTCAGGTAGCTGTCTTTTTCTTCTTCAGATTTCATTTTAACTATTACTTGCGCTATCTGCTCGCTAACAAACGTTAAGATTTTCATCTCTTCTTTGCCTAACGTATCGGAGCTGTGATAATCTTGTATTGCCATAACGCCGATTACTTCTTCTTGATATTTGAGAATAACTCCGATCCACATTTTGGAATAAGCGCCAATTAAATCAACCTTGCCCGATGCGCGAAGTTTTTTATCTTTTTCCGCGTCAATAAAAACGCTTTTTCTTCTTTTGATTACATATTCGGTAAATCCTTTTTTGAAAGGTCTTTGCTTCGGCTGTTCGTCATATTCATCTACAAAATAAGGGAAACTTAATTCGTTTCGCGATTTATCGATTAATGCGATATAGAAATTTTCCGCAAAAATAATTTGTTTTAGAATATCATGAACATTCTTGAAAAAATGGTTTAGATCTTTTGCCTGAACCGAGGCTTGAGATATCTTGAAAAGCGCGTTTTGAATAGCTTGCTGTTGTTTCTTCTCGGTAATGTCGCGGATTATCAGCTGGATAGCCGGTTTTTGATTGAAAGTAATTTTTACTCCGCTAACTTCAACGTTGATTGTTTTTCCGTCCGCTCTCAGAAATTTTTCCTCGGCCGGCGGAAGAAATTTCTTTACGGTTTTCATCCTTTTAATTGCAAAAGGTCTGGATTCCGGATGAATAAAGGGCAAAACCGGTTTCCCAATTAAATCGTTCTTAGATTTAACGCCGGATAATTTAACCGCGGCTTTATTGACATAAACGAAAATCCCGTTGCTGTGGACGATGGTTGCGTCGGGAGAAGATTCCAGCAGCAGGCGGAAACGCGCTTCGCTTTCGGTTAAATTGTTTATTGCTTTTTTACGCTCGTTGATGTTTTTTACCGCGGCTAATATTTTAACGTCGCCGTTTATTATTATTTTTCTAAGATTTACGTCCACCCAAAATATTTTCCCTTTGCTATCCTTTGCCAGCCATTCAAAATGCTGCGGTTTTTTTACCGCTTCCTTAATAAGTTTAAGAGCTTCCTCGGGCGAGTATTTATTTGCTTCGGCGCTTAGTTTTTTCAGCGATCCGCCTATAAGTTCTTTTCGGGAATAACCGTACATTTGCGTAACGCGCACATTAACGTCTATAATTTTAATTGAGTCCGGTTCATGGATAAATATTGCGTCGCTTACGCCGTCGAAAATTCTTTTATATTTTTGCTCCGATTGTTTAATTGCTTTTTCTCTTTCAATCCGTTCCGTTATATCTTCAATAACTCCGACTCCGCCAATGATTTCGCCCTTATCATTTTTGATGTTTTTAAACTGTATCTTCATTGGGACGACGTTGCGACCGGTAACCGAAACGTAATAATCTTGATACGTTGCAGAACCGACGCGGAACATTTTTCTTATTGCGGCAAGAAGTTTTTCATCGCGCAGCTGTTTAAACATGTTCAGCCCAATCAGCGCTTTTTTGGAAGACCCGAGCATTTTCACTAATAAATCGTTGCATGCGGTAATTACGCTTTCTTTGTCAAAATGAAGCACTCCGTATGGAACGTTGTAAAATATCGTTTTAAAATATTGTTCGCTTTTCTGCAGTTCTTGTAGAGTTCTAACTCTTGCGGTCATATCAATAAAAGAAACGACAATAAGTTTCCCAATGTAAGTGGCATGAAACTCAATATATTTTTCACTCCCGTCTTTGCAGGCAACTTTCGATTCCGTATAATGAATTATTTTTCTGCGACTAACGGTCTTCTTCAAACTGTTTATCCATTCGTTCCTTACTTTGCCTATATTCTTATTCTCGGGATAAGCTTTTTTCAGCCAGTCGTCAAGCGAAGAAACGTCTTCCTTAGAATACCCGAAAGTTTTTACAAACTGCTGATTAACCAAACGAGTCTTAAAATTTTCATCGGCGACTAAAATGGGAACGGGATTAACATTAATTAAAGTTTCAAATTCTTTTTCTCTTTCGGTTAGTTTCAATATGACGGTTTCACTTTCGGTAATATCCCGACCTATTCCGAGGACGCCCGTAATTTTACCGCGCATATTTCGTAATGGAACTTTTGTAACTTGTAAGAATATTTCTTTTCCGTTTATTATTCTTTTATCTTTGTAACTTACAGAACGACCCGATAAAACTTTTTCGTCGCTTCTTTCAGACGCCTGAGAATATTTCTCGCCAAATATCTCTTTGCCGGTTTTGCCTATAATATTTTTTTTACTTTGTTGAATAATTTTCATAAAGGCGGGATTTACAAGAATAAACGCTCCGTTTTGATCTTTTATAAATATCCCGTCGTTCACGGATTGGAAAATCGAACGGAATAATTCCTCGCTCACTTTTAAATCGTTTTGCATTTCAATTAATTCCGTAATATCTTTTTGCGTTCCCCAAATTCCCGTCAGTTTTTTATTTTCTATAATTCCTATGGAATTATTAACAAAGTATTTCATTTTTCCATGTAAATCGGGCTCGGCAGTAAGATCATTTGTAAGTCTGTAGCCGTTTTTTATAAAGGAGATATTTACCGCTTCGTTAGTTTCGCTTAACTTCCCGCCGTACATTTCAAGCATTGATTTTCCAATAAATTTACGGCAGTTTTCGGCGCCGTACATTTCTGCAAACGATTTATTACATTCAACAATACTTGCGCCGCTTAACATGGCTTTTAATTGTTTCCGTACTCCCCAATTGATTGGAACGGGAGGATCGATTTTCATTATATAAAATCCGTCAAACGCCTCGTCAAAAAAGGTTTTGTAGCTTCCTTCCCTTTTCTGCAATTCTTCTTTCACGTCGCGAACAAAATTCTTCTTTTTCATAATAAAAAATCCGGTTAAAAAGTTAGTGTGATAACTGTGCCGACATTTTTTTCGCTTTGAATTTTTATATCGATATTATTCATATCGCAGAAATGTTTTGTGAGCGTTAAGCCTAAACCGTTGCCTTCAAACTTTCGCGAGTAACCGCTTTCTTCTTGAGAAAACAGCTCAAATATTTCAGGTAAAAACTCTTCTTTAATTCCTACTCCCGTATCGGAAATTTCCGTTACAATCTTGTTTTGATCATTCTTAAAGATATTTATATTAACTTCGCCTTTTTCGGTGTACTTAATTGAATTATCAACTATTTGTTTGAAAATTTGAGATAAACAATAGGGATCGGCTAAAACGATTACTTCATCGGATAAAATATTTGAATTTATCTTTAATCCTTTTCTATACGCTTCATGCGTAAATTCCGCTAATACTTCCGCCAAAGTATTATTAGCCAGATCCACTTCTTGATAGTGGGGTTCAAACATATTGTTCTGAATTTCCAACATATTAATAAATAAATCGACCGTACGAACCAGTCTTTTCCCTCCGCTTTCGATAAAAGAGATGAATTGCAGAGAAGCGTCGTGATTATGATCGGGGTCTTCCAATTGCTCGCGAAGTAAACTTAAAAAACTCAACATTGTATTTACCGGCGTACGCAATTCATGAGAAACCTGCGCAATAAAATCCGATTTCAATTTTTTAGATTGTTCAGCCTTTTCTTTTGAAATTTTCAGATTTTCTTCTATCTCCTTTTGCTTGCTTATATTTTCGGAGATCGCGACAAAATGCGTTAAATTATTTTCATTATCTTTAATCGGCGAGATTGTAAGAGAGACCCAATATAACGAACCGTCTTTACGTTTATTTAAAAGCTCTCCGTACCAGTCCTTGCCGTCTAAAATCGTATCCCACAAATCCAAAAAAATTTTCCGATCGTTTTTCCCCGATCTTAAAATATCGGCTTTTTCGCCGATAATCTCGTCGTTTTGATAACCGGTTTCCCGCAAAAATGAATTGTTTGCATATTCCAGCAAACCGTTTTTGTCGGTTATATAAACCATTGTTGACGCTTGCTCAACCGCGCGCGTAAGCTGCAGAACTTTTTTTTCCGATTTCTTTTTCTCCGATAAATCGTAAAAATAAAGCTGAACGCTTTTTTCGTTTCTGAACTCTGTCTTTTGTCCTAGAATCATACATTCAATTTTCTCGCCGTCCCGCGCTTTTAAAATGATTTCAGCCGAAGTCTTTATCTTTTGCGGGCGTTCGAGACTTTTGATGTAGTCCGCTAACTTGCTTTTACTTTCCCGATCCACATATTCCATTAAATCGCTATCGAGCAGTTCATTGAAATCGGAATATTTCAACATGCTTACAAGTTGAGGATTCAGGAAAGCCATTTTGGCGTCGTGTAAAATTGCAATTCCTACGGGCGCGTTTTCAATCACGCGTCTGAATTTTACTTCGCTCTTTTGAAGCTTGTTCTCAATATTTTTTCTCTCTTGGATATCAATGATAATGCTGATTATATTGACGATTTCGTCGTTTTTAAAAACAACGGAACTCCTGGTTCGCACCCAAAACGGTTCTCCGTTTTTTTTCAGCAGTCTAAATTCCACTTGAAACGATTTATCTTCTTTTATTTCTTGCCATTTTCCAAACGCGAAAGCTCTATCTTCCTCGTATATAAAATTCAAGATATTTTTACCGACAACCTCGTCAACGGAATACCCCTTATCTTCCAGAAAATTTGAACTGGCAAACAAAATCGTTCCGTCGATATCAGAAGTGAAAACCCCGTCTTCAATTGTTTGAATAATTGAACGGAATTTATTTTCACTCGCTTTCAACTCTTCGGTGATTCTCTTTTCTTCGGTAATATCGCGGAGAAAAGCCATGCCGGCGGGAACGCCCTTCCACATAATTATTGTCGGTTTATTTTCCAGCCAAACCGTCTTGCCGGATTTTGAAATTACGCGGAATTCGTATCGATCGGGTAAATCTTTATCTCCCTCAAATCTCCGAAAATGATAATCCACTAATTTGTCTCTGTCAACCGGGTGAACGAAATCGATGAATGCGTTGTAAATACATTCGTCGGCGGTAAAACCGGTAATTTTTTCAACCGCCTGATTTACATATTCAATAATTCCGTCGCGAAGAATAAGAATGGCTTCGTGCGCGTTGTTAACGACAAGTCTGTAAGTTTCTTCTTTTTCTTTTATTTCTTTTTGCTGTTCTCTCTCTTCTGTTACGTCTCTCCCGAACACCGTCATATTTTTCCGGGAACCGTCTTCATTAAAAGAAGGAACTTTAATAACGTCATAAACTTTCACGTCTTCATCGGGTAAAATAATTTCAATATCTCTTCTAAAAAGTTCTCCGCTTTCCCAAGCTAATTCGTCAGTTTCCATGCAATCGAGCAGAGTTTCTTTAAAGAAAGAAATTTTCTCGGCAAGCTCGGCGCTGGTTCTGCCTAAATAATCCGAATTATTTATTCCGAACAATTCCTCGGTTGTTTTATTTGCTTTCAGCCACCTTCCCTTTCCGTCTTTTAAGCAGATAAGATCCTGCGGCGTTGAATCGATTATTGTTTGTAAAACAGCTTCGTTCTCGCCGACTAACTCTTCAAATTTTTTCTTATCGCCGATTTCAGTCATGGTTGCAACAAGATTTCCGCTTGAAAGCTGTTTGCTCTTCATTGAGATCCAAACCAAGTCCCCGTTTTTTTTCCTTAGTTTCCTTTCATTTACAATAGTTTTATTTTCAAATAAATCTTCATATTGCATCGGTTTTTCTTTGAGCACATTATGCGGAAATAAAAAATCGATTTTTTCCATGTCGAGTATTTCTTCCTCGGAATATTGCGTAAGCTCAACCGCCGCTTGATTAACCGCAATTACTCTGCCTGTTTCATTCCCTATAAAAATTGGGTTTGTGTTTTCTAAAAACAGAAGTTCGTAAAGCGAGTCTTTTTTGTTATTCCCCGTAGTAGTAGTAGTATCCGTTTTGTTAACCATGTTTTCCCATTTTGACAAATTTATTAATTACGTAATTTTATCTTGCTTAATTTTTTGTAGAGCATTCTTTTCTATTTCTTTTGCGGGAGCTTAATGAAAAAAACGCTGCCGAAATTGGTTTTACTTTCCGCCCAAATTTCGCCGTTCATTTTTGCCACTAACTCCTTGCATAAAATCAGCCCCAGCCCGGTGCCTTGTTCGCCGTCGGTGCCGTTCCTCGTAAAATTTTCTCCTATTATAAACAACTTTTTCAGATCGCCCGCATCTATTCCAACTCCCGTATCGGATACGGAAATTAGAACGTTATCGTCTAAAATTTTACTTTCTATCGTTATTTTTCCGCCCGCCGGCGTAAACTTAATTGCGTTGCCAAGCAAATTCCTAAGCACGGTATGGAGAGCGGATTCATCGGCGAGAGCGGTTATTTTTTCATCGACCAAATTTTCAATTTTTATGGATTTATTCTTCAGCGCGTCGGCGTGCAATTCAATTGCCGGAATCACGCAATTCTTAATCAATAACTTTTTAAGTTCAATTTGTATTCTTCCGGTTTGAACGTAAGACCATTCCAGCAATTCTTTAATCAATTCGAATATCTTGACGGAGATTCTCCGAATTGCGTCCACATAAAACTTAAGGTCCTCTTTTTCCAATTCATCAAACTCTTCAGTGGCAAGCTGAGTATAGCCCAGCAGAGAAGTAAACGGACTTCTCAAATCATGGGAAATGATAGAGAAAAATTTATCTTTTGCCGCGTTTAATTCTTTAAGTTCGCTTTCCGATTGCCGGATCTGCAGAAGCATTTTTCGTTCGTCGGTAACGTCAACTCCGGCGCTCAAAATTCCCACGAAGTTATTATTATCGTCCCACAATATCGTATTGTACCACTTTATTAATCTTTTTTTCCCCGAGCGGGTTTCAATCTCATTTTCCGTTTCACTTGGGAATTCGATTTTACCTTTTGATAATTTGTCGAAATAAGCGGCTGTCTGTTTCCTGGTTTCGCCGCGCAGAAAAGACGTAATCCAATTTTTCCCGATTACTTCTTCTTCCCTATATCCCAGAATTTCACAGCCCTTTTGATTTATAAGCGTCACGTAATTTTTTTCATCTATTACAACAATCATCGTCTGCGCAATGGAAAGATATTTCTGCGCTTCGTTCTTAGCCGCTTCCAGTTCCTTCTGAATTTTCTTTAACTTTGTAATATCTCGTAGAATTCCCTGAAACCCCTTAACTTCGCCGTTTGCGTCAATTATTATATTTGTATTCAAGGAAGCGGTTCTGAGCTCGCCGTCTTTCCTTAATAATTTCAATTCGATATTGCTGCCTCCTTTATTAGCAATCAATATCTCTCTAATCCTTTCATATTCTTCATAGTTCGGATAAAAAGCCGAAGCATGTTTTCCAACTAATTCTTCCGGTTCATAGCCGGCAAGAATTTTTACGGACGGACTGATTAAAGTAATAATGCTGTTCTCATCCACTTGATAATAAACGTCGAGAAGCGAATTAAAAATCTCATGATATTTTCGTTCGGCTTGTATTGCTTTTTGCTCTTCAATGAAACGATCCGTAGCGTTTCTGTTCGTTACTCTTCTGCCGATATATTTGCCGTTTTTATCAAAAACCCCTTGACACGTATGACGGATAATTCTCATATCGCCGTTTTTCTTTGAAATTTTAAATTGCATTTTGCCCGGATGTTTCCCCGTCTTGTGTTTTTTCAGATGCTCTTTATAAAGTTTTCTTTCTTGGGGGACAATAATCTTCACAAGTAAATCGGGATCGTTCAGAAATTCTTCCGGCGTATAACCTGTAATTTGGAAACAAGAAGGAGA
>JAADIR010000290.1 GCA_013151245.1 Chlorobiota bacterium | reverse complement strand
TATTAAGCATTGATAAAGATATCTACAAAGAGACCAAAAATACTCGTCGTTTTTCCAACGAGTATCCATTTTTTGAACAAAGCTGAAATTTTTATTTTACTTTTAGGGGGCTTTGCAGAACCTAATTTTTGTTTGAAGTCGTTAGTTATAATATTTATTTATAGCGTATAATTGAACTATTTATTTTGCTTTGCCCGCCCGAGTAGAGTAATTATTCGGTTTTTCAAAGGTTTCTTAGGAATAGTCATTCCCGCGTAGGCGGGAATCCACGCTGTGACAGGCAAGATAATATGTCAAATGGATACCCGCCTTCGCGGGCATGACAGAAAGAAGGCACACAAAAATTGTCTTTATTCTTGTATATATACTGAAATCAAAATGGTTTTCGGATTCCGTAAAGTTGTCATTGCGATTCCAACTTTGTCGGAAGAAGTTCCAAAGGAATTCCGCGAACAATCTGTTAATTTTAGTCTCCGTTCAACAGATTACTTGTCTGCCGACAAGGCAGGCTTCGTCATAAAAAACATTCCTCGGAATGACGTTGAATTTAATCCCGCATGACGGGATAAAAGAACGTCATTTCGATTCCCATATAGAACGCCTGCTTTGACAAATTATTCAAACCATTCTACACAATCCGATTTCTTTTAATATTTGCCATCGATTTTAATCTTGTACATCTTTAACATTTTAATCGCGTTGCTAACTTAATTAATCTTAAACGTTGTTAAATAATTGAAAAAATCGTTATGTTTGTTTTATGAATCTAAAGAATTTAGACATAATATTAGAAGCAAATCATAACGCCGAACTGCACAAGTTAGGATACTATTACGCCTGCATCTGTTAAAGCCCCCTTTAACGCCGAACGCCAAAAATAATTAACAACTAACGTTTTAATAATTTCTAAAACAGGAATTGCCATGTCTATCAATAAAAACAATGGTCTCTCCGTATTTGCGAAAGACTTGTTAAAAATAAGGGAAGATTATCAATCTTCGAAACCGATAAAATCATCGGCGCAAGCATTCATTAATGATCTGCTTCAACTACTGTTCCCGCACTTTTCTGAAAATGAATATTATAATTCGCGGGAAATTGAAAGCAAAATTTATCTTTTACGCAGAAATCTTCATACGATTCTCTCGTCGCTCAACGGTAAATTTAAAGAAGACGCCGTAAAATGCGCGAGCGGATTTTTCGATAAACTCCCGACGCTTCACAATAATTTATATAAAGACGCTCAAGCGATTTACGACGGAGATCCCGCCGCGGAAAGTTTGGACGAAGTAATTCTCGCCTATCCCGGCTTTTTTGCGATTGCGGTTTATAGAATAGCGCATGAGCTTTACGAACTAAATGTTCCGCTGCTTCCGAGAGTTCTTTCCGAATACGCCCATCAAATCACGGGAATTGACATTCACCCCGGCGCGCGTATCGGCGCTTCATTCTTCATTGACCATGGAACGGGAATCGTAATCGGAGAAACAACTTTTATAGGCGATAACGTAAAAATCTATCAGGGAGTTACTTTGGGAGCGCTTAGCGTTCAAAAGGAATTGGCAAAGAAAAAACGTCATCCTACAATTGAAGATAACGTGATAATTTATTCAAATGCCGTTATCCTCGGCGGCGCAACTACAATCGGCAACGGCAGCGTTATCGGCGGAAACGTTTGGCTTACGCGCTCGGTTCCGCCGAACTCCGCCGTTCAACACAGAAGCGAAATAAGTTTTAAGGATGAAACAAACAATAACGAGTTAAATTTTATAATATAAACATCAAGGAGAAACGTCATGAAAGCATTAAATATATTACAAACAATCGGCGGCACGCCGCACATAAAAATAAACAAACTTTTCGCGGATAGTTTAAACGAAGTTTGGATCAAAGCGGAAAAATTCAATCCGGGCGGAAGCATAAAAGACAGAATAGCCCTTTCGATGATTGAGGACGCCGAAGTTAAGGGGATTTTGAAACCGGGAATGACAATCGTTGAACCGACGTCGGGAAACACCGGAATCGGACTTGCGATGGTTGCCGCCGTAAAAGGATACGAAATAATTCTCGTCATGCCGGAATCAATGTCGATTGAGCGGAGAAAATTAATGGCTGCGTACGGAGCCAAATTTGAACTCACTCCTAAGGAACTCGGTATGCGGGGAGCGATTGACAAAGCGCGGGAAATGAAATCCGGCGACGCTAAAATATGGATACCCGAACAATTCGAAAATCCGGCAAACGTTGAAATTCACCGAAAGACAACCGCTCAGGAAATAATTAATGACTTCCCCGACGGGATTGATTATTTAATCACGGGAGTTGGCACGGGCGGACATATTTCGGGAGTCGCGGAGATTTTAAAATCCAAATTCGAACGGCTGAATGTATTCGCTGTCGAGCCGGTAGAATCGCCGGTGATATCGGGCGGAAATCCGGGTCCGCACGGAATACAAGGAATCGGCGCAGGTTTTATTCCTAAGAATTTGAACGTGGAAATCCTCGACGGTTCAATCGCGGTTTCAAAAGAAGAAGCTTTCCAATTTGTCAAATCGCTTGCTAGAAAAGAAGGAATTTTGGCTGGTATTTCAACGGGAGCGACTTTAGCCGCAATTTCAAAAAAGCTGTCTGAGATTGGCGAAAATAAGATTGTTCTCGGTTTTAATTACGATACGGGCGAAAGGTATTTGAGCGTGGATGAATTATTTTGAGAAGTAATTCCCCGCGCGGTTAAATTTTCTTTCCGTCGCTTAATTGGTTTCGGCGCGATTTTCTCCAAAAAATCGCGCCAAATCCGACGCTTCTTTTTGAAACGCTAATTTTGCGGGAAAGGCAAAGAGTTTTAACGGATTATAAATTTTCCATCAGTTCTTTGAAATCATCCGGCAATTCGGAGTCGAACATAACTTTTTCTTTTGTGTGCGGGTGAATAAATCCGAGCGTTTTTGCGTGAAGCGCTTGGCGAGTCATAATTTTCAAAAGGTTGTCCACTCTGTTTTTCATTTTAGGAAGCGCGGAACCGTAAACTATTTTCCGTCCGCCGTAAGTCGGGTCGCCGAAAATCGGGTGATTGATTGACGAAAGATGGACGCGTATCTGATGCGTTCTTCCCGTTTTAAGATTTAATTTTAACAGAGTCGCAAATTCAAATTCCTGCAGCGCTTCAAAATACGTATGCGCCGTTTTACCTTCGGTTTCGCTTGCCATAAAGACTTTTCTGTCTTTTTTGCTCCGCGTTATGTTGGAAGTTATTTCTCCTTTCGGGTCTTTGAATAAGCCCCAGCAAATCGCCCAATACTCGCGTTCGGTCGTATGGCGCGCGAACTGTTTGGCAAGCCGGGCGTGCGTCCAATCGTCTTTGGCAATAAGCAAAAGACCGCTCGTTTCCTTGTCAATTCTATGAACAATTCCCGGTCTTCCCGGTTCGTTTACGTCGCTCAATTTTTTCGTGTGATGCAGAACGGCGTTAACAAGAGTGCCCGTATAGTTTCCGAAAGCGGGATGAACAACCATTCCGGCGGGTTTGTTTACAACCATCAAATATTCGTCTTCGTAAACAATATCAAGCGGAATGTCTTCCGGTTCGGCGTTTTCCGGACGCGGAGAAATCGGGATTGTAACGTCAATAACGTCGCCGGGAATTACTTTGTAATTCGGCTTCGTCTCTTTTCCATTGACAAGCACATAACCGGCTTTAATTAGCTTTTGAACTTTTGATCTTGTGGAATGTTCAATACCGGACTGGAGAAAAGTGTCGATTCTCTCCTTCTCCTTACCCTCGGTTATCGTTATGCGGATTTTCTTCTCGGTTATTATTTTCCCGTTCATCTTCTTCCTCGGGGTTTATGGTTTCAACTGCAAGCGGTTCGGAATTTTCATTTTCTGAAACGTCAGACTTCAACGGTTCTTTTTCTTCGGCGCTTTTCTCAGAGATATCTTCCGTTTCATTTTCCTTTTTTTCTTTTTCTTCTCTGCCGCCGATAAGGAACAGTAAAACAACCCCGATGGTTACGGAGGCGTCGGCAACGTTAAAGATTGGAAAACGTTCGTAAGTGTGACCGAACAAAGTGAAATCAAAAAATTCCACGTTCACAAAATCAACTACCTTCCCGTATAATATCGGAGCATAATCAAAAATCACTCCGTAAAAAACTCTGTCGATAAGATTTCCGACGGCTCCCGCAAATATAAGCGCAAGAGATATTCTCAACGGCAAACTTTTATCTTTTACCTTGTACAAGTAAATCAATATCGCTATTGCGGCTACGATTGAAAAAAGAGAAAGGAACATCTTCGATTCGCCGACTTCAATTCCGAAAGCCATTCCCGGGTTCTCGACATAGGTTAGTTTTACAAAAGAGCCGATAATATCAATACTTTGTCCGTAATGCATTCCATCGATGTGCAGGTTCAGAAAAGGCAAAGAAAACCCTTTCACCAATAACTTTGTTACTTGGTCGGAGATAATAACGAATAGTGAGAGATATAAGACTTTCAAATTAACCTAATGATAAAGATGAACGGATTATCTGCGCTGCTTTACTTTTTTCGTTTTACACTCCATACAATGCTGCGTATGAGGGACGGCAAGCAGTCTTGCTTTCGGAATTAAGTGCGGAGTCGCATTCGGGTCTGAAAGACTGTCGATGCAGATACCGTAAGTTCCGCTCTCAATTCTCTGAAGAGCGTCGTCAAGATAGCCCAAAAATTTAGTTTCGCGCTGCGCCCAAAGATAAAGTTTTTCCCGTTCCTGCGCGTCGGTTCCCTGCTCGGCCATGTGAAGAGAATAGGGAGAGTTTTCGTTAACATACTGTCCTGTTGTCGGATCCATCATTTGATCTTTCAGATCTTGAAGCTGTTCGACAATTTCCTGACGTTTAGCGAGAATCACTTTTTTAAATTCATTTAAATCTTTTTTGCCGTATCCCTTTATTTTCTTTAATGCGGCTTGCGGCGTCATAGGCGAAGGGATAGGGACAAATTCGTCCGCTTTCTTCTTTTTTCGCGTTGCGGTAATTTTAGCCGCGGGCGTCGCCTTTTTGGCGGTTGTTTTAACGTTCTTCTTTGCCGTTGTTTTAGCGGGGGCGGCTTTTTTCTTTGCGACCGTAGTTTTTTTTGCGGCGGCGGTTTTCTTTACCGCAGCCGTTTTTTTTGCGACAGTTTTTTTAATCGTTGTCTTTTTTGCGGCGCTCTTTTTTGTCGTTATTTTTTTATCGTTATCTTTTACGGCTCTCTTTGCCATAACTACCTCCAGTGATTAATCAGTTCCCAGCTTTTGAAATAATTATCTTTGCCTTGTATTCGCCGATTTCCCATTCATGCTCAAATCCGTTGGCGACTTCTTTTTCATTTAAGCTGAGCGCTAAAATTTCCTTTTTTATATAATCGGAAAATGCGAGGACATAATCAACAAATTTATCATCCGAATTAAAACGAACGTCAATTTTGTCCATTACTTCAAGACCGGAATCTTTTCTCATATTTTGAACTCTGTTGACGAACTCTCTTGCGTAACCTTCCGCAATAAGTTCTTCGGTAAGTTCCGTATCTACGGCAACGGTAATCCCTTCTTCGCTTGCCACCAGCCAGCCTTCAATTTCCGAAGATATAATTTCAATATCTTCCGACATTAATTTAACCTTTTCGGAATTAATTTCAAGCTCAATTTCTTTATTTTTTTCAAATTCGGAAATTTCATCTTTTGTCATCCGAGCTATTCGCGCAGCCAAAGTTTTAACAACTTTTCCGTATTTCGGTCCAATTGATTTGAAATTGGCTTTTGCCGTTTTGTTCACAATTCCCGAATCGTCGTCGAGCAGATGAAGTTCTTTTATATTCACTTCCTCAAGAATTACGTCTTCCATTTTCTTTACCGCGTCCTGCCGCAATTTGTCAACGGCAACCATCAACCGTTTGAGAGGTTGACGAACTTTTAAATTTGACTTGGCTCTGATTGATCGAGTGAGATAAACGATCTTCTGCGCGGTTTCCATTTTTCTTTCAAGTTCGGCGTCAATATTTCCCGCTTGGGGAAAATCAACCAGATGAACCGATTTGTAATTTTCTTTTCCGGTAACTGAAATCAGATTAAGATACAATTCTTCGGCGACAAACGGCGCGAACGGCGCGGTAAGTTTTGAGATAGTCAAAAGAGACGAATAAAGCGTCTGATAAGCGGACAATTTATTTTCGTTTATCTCCGATTTCCAAAAACGTCTTCTGCTGCGGCGCACGTACCAATTGGAAAGCTGATCGATTGTAAACGACTGAACGGCTCGCGCAGCTTTTGTTACGTCGTAATTGTCCATCAAGTTTTCATATTCTTTCACTAACGAATTCAGTTTCGATAAAATCCACTGATCGATTTCCGGACGCCGTTCAAACGGAATTTCATCTTCTTGAAATGTAAAATTATCGATGTTTGCGTAGAGCGCAAAAAACGAATAAGTATTCACAAGCGTTCCGAAGAATTTTCTCTGGACTTCAATAATTCCGTCTTCGTCAAAAAGCGTCGGGCGCCACGGCGGGCTTGTGGTTACAAGATACCACCGCGTGGAATCCGCCCCGTATTTTTCAAACAGCCCGAACGGATCGGCGGCGTTTCCTTTCGACTTGGACATTTTCTGTCCGTTCTTATCGAGGATTAACTCGTTGACAATTAAATTCTTATAAGCTACGTTATCGAAGAGCATTGTCGAAATCGCGTGCATTGTGTAAAACCATCCGCGCGTCTGATCGATTCCTTCACAGATAAAATCCGCGGGGAAATGAGTTTCAAAAACTTCTTTATTTTCAAACGGGTAATGATATTGCGCGAACGGCATCGAACCGGAATCGAACCAAACGTCGATTAGTTCCGAAGTACGCTTATAAATTTTTCCGTCCCGTTCAAACATCACATCGTCAACAAACGGTTTATGCAGATCTATTTCCGTTTCCGGCAGATCCGCTATTTTAACCCGCTTTCCTTCCCGTTCAACAAATCCTTCTTTCAATTCTTCAACGCTTCCAACCGCAAACGCGTCTCCGTCTTCGCTAAGCCAAATAGGAAGCGGAGTCGCCCAAAATCTATCGCGCGATAACGCCCAATCTTTGTTATCTTCAAGCCAGTTGCCGAAGCGACCGGAACCGACTTCGGGCGGATACCAGTTGATTGTCTTATTCAGTTCAACCATTTTGTCGGCTATCGACGTTGTTCGTATGAACCACGATTCGCGCGCGTAATAAATTACCGGAACGTCGTCGAACCGCCAGCTGAAAGGATAAGAGTGAACGATGGTTCCTTTTTTATAAAGATTGCCGCGAATTTTTAATTCGTAAATAATATCGTTGTCTGCGTCTTTAACAAACTTGCCGGCAAAATCCGTCACTTCATCGGTAAAAAGTCCGCCGCGCGTAACGGGCTGAAGGAAAGGCAGATCATATTTTTTCGAAACCTCATAGTCGTCGGCTCCAAACGCCGGGGCGATATGCACGATTCCCGAACCGTCTTCCGTGCTAACAAAGTCGGCTTCGATAACGTAGAATCCTTTTTTATCAACGGGAACGTAATCGAACAATCTTTTGTACGATTGCCCCGCAAGGTCTTTCCCTTTGTATTCCTTTAATATTTCATAATCCTCTTTCAGAACTTCCAAACGCTCTTTGGCAAGGATCAGATTTTTTCCGTCAGTTCTTACTTTAACGTAATCAATTTCCGAACCTACGGCAAGAGCCACGTTTGAAATGAGCGTCCACGGCGTCGTCGTCCAAACCAAAAAATATGTTTCGTCGTTTTCATAAACGGGACCTTCTTCCAGTTTCATCATAACATAAACCGAAGGGTCTTTTGTCTCTTTGTAGCCGAGAGCCAATTCGTGCGACGAGAGTACGGTTTCCGAACGCGGACACTGCGGAACTATCTTATAATCTTTGTAAATCAATCCTTTGTCGAAAAGCGTTTTAAGCGCCCACCAAACCGATTCGATGTAATCGTTTGTGCAGGTAACGTAAGCGTCTTCCAAATCGACCCAATAGCCCATGCGCGTCGTCATTTTTTCCCAAAGGTCTTTATAGGTAAAAACAGAAGCCAAACAAGCGGCGTTATACTTTGCCACGCCGAATTCGGGAATTTCGCTTTTGCTTTTTATTCCGAGTCTCTTTTCAACTTCAATTTCAACCGGAAGTCCGTGAGTGTCCCACCCGGCTTTTCTGTTCACTCTGTAACCTTGCATTGTTTTATAGCGGCAAACAAGGTCTTTCAGAGTTCGCGCAATTACGTGATGCAATCCGGGTTTGCCGTTTGCCGTAGGCGGTCCTTCGTAAAAAGTAAATTGCTTTTCGACGCTTCTCTCTTCCAGGCTTGCTTCAAAGATTTTATTCTCTTCCCAGAAACGAAGTATTTCTTCTTCAACTTTCGGATACTTAAATCCGTCGGAATATTGTTTGAATTGTTTGCCCATCTCTTTTTTAGAAATCCTCTTTTTCGTATTTTCTAATCAGTTCTCTTTCGGTTTGAATAAACTGTTTTAAGTTTCTTTCAATCGTATTTTTCATTTCAACTACATTAGTCGAATTTTTTTGAGCCTTAAATATAAGTCTTTCCGCCTTAATTTTTGCATCGGCAACTATGATTGAAGACTCTTTTTTCGCATCGTCAATTATCCTATCGACGTTAACGTTTTTTGCTTTCAGACTTTCAACTTCTTTTTGAAGAATCATATTCTCATTCAGCGCCAGCCCGTAAAACCCCATTGCGCCGAGAAAAATGTTTCTCAATGAATATAAGATGAGACTTTCGACAAGGAGATTACTGACGTTAAAATATTCTTTAAATATAAAAACCATCAAAACGCTGACCGCCGTAGCGGCGACGATAACGGCGAAAAGAATTTTCCCGCCGGTTATGTAGCCGAACGTATTATTCATAAACCAACCGCTTGCAAAAATGAAGACGGAGATTACAAACCAAACGGCAAAATTTTCGAACGCTTCGCCGAAAATATTAGAACTTAAAAAATTTGATATAAAAATTAAAAACGCTATTACGCCTGGCGTAATGTAGTAATATGACTTTTGCTTTTTCACAATCTCTCTATTACCTCTTTCATTATTGACGTCATTTGGGGTTCGGCGTTATTTGCAGCCGCAATTATATCTTCCACGTTTACTTTTTCAAGTTTATCGGGGAAACACTCGTCCGTTACAATACTAAATCCCAACACCTTCATTCCCATGTGATTGGCGGTTATGTTTTCCGGAACGGTTGACATACCGACTACGTCCGCCCCGATGCTCCGCAAAAACCGGTACTCGGCTTTCGTTTCCAAATTAGGACCGGGGACGGCAACATAAACGCCTTTTTGAACTTTAATTTTTTTATCGAGCGCAACTTTTTCCGCAAGCTCAATAAGTCCTAAATTATAAGGCTCGCTCATATCGGGGAAACGGGGTCCGAGCTCCTCTTCGTTAGGACCTATAAGAGGATTGTCCCCAAGCAGATTGATATGATCAACCATAATCATCAAATCGCCTCGTCTGTAAAGCGGATTCATTCCTCCGCAAGCGTTTGAAACAAGAAGAGTTCCTACGCCGAGTTTTTTCATTACGCGCACGGGATAAGTGATTTGGCGCATCGAATAGCCCTCGTAAAAGTGAAAACGCCCTTGCATCACGACAACATCTTTGCCGGAAATCTTACCGAAAATCAATCTTCCTTTGTGCGATTCGACGGTTGAAAGCGGGAAGTGAGGAATATCGGCATATTCTATTTGATGTTCGATTTCAATTTCGTGAACAAGTCCGCCGAGTCCGGTTCCGAGAATAATGCCGATTTTGTAATTCTTATCCGTCCGCTTCCGAATAACGCTCAGCGATTCATTGACCATTTCCAAAAGTTTGCTCATAGTAGTTTCTCCAAAATATCATTCACATTTATTTTTTCATTTTTTGTTTGAATGTTCTGCGGTTTGGCAATTTCAATTTCCCGCCTTGCCGGTTCTGTTTCAATATTCTCAACGTCGAAGGCAAGAAGTTTGGATTGCGTGTCAACCATCGCTTTCAATTTAGCTATTAAAAGCTGTTTTTCCTCGCGGAGCTTCATCACGGCTTCTTTGATGAACGCCGCTTTCTCTTCGGCTTCGTTTACAATCTGCGCCGCTTTAAGTTCCGCTTCTTTCAGCATTAAAGAGGTCTGCCGTTTTGTTGAATCAAGCGCTTTGGAAGAAGATTCGTTCGCTTTAAGCAAAGTTTCCTGAAGGTTTTTTTCGATTTTTTTATACTCGCTCACTTCTTCTCGCAAAGATTCAACTTCTTCTTTCAGTTGTTCGTTTTCGTATATCAGCTTTTCAAACTCATCCGAAAGATTTTCGAGAAACGCGGCTACTTCGTCTTTGTCGTATCCGCGCATAGAAGCGCCGAATTCTTGAGATTTTATTCCATGCGGAGTGAATTTCATTTTATGCTTCCTTTAATATTATTTTTCAATTTTATTGTTACGGCTAAAGCCGAGATTATTTTTATTTTCTTTTCAAGTTCCCAACCTGAAGGTCGGGGTTATTATTAATTGCTGACAAACATTGTAAAAATAAATATTTTTTCAAACTACTCTTTGTCAACATGCACAATTGCCCCGAGATTTATGTCGGGGAGAAAAAACGAATCAATAAACACACGGGCTTTAGCCCAATTTCTTATCTATTCCTCGCGCCGAACAACACTGTTCCCAAACGAATCATCGTCGCCCCTTCTTCAATGGCTATTTCATAATCGTGCGACATTCCCATCGAAAGTTCCTTTAAATTGAAACCGTTTGAATTTAATTTGTCAAAATATTGTTTTAATCCGGAAAATGCCGCGCGAATGATTTTTTCGTCGTCCGTGAAAGGAGCCATTGTCATTAAGCCTTGAAGATCAATATTAGTTTGCTTCAGGCAATACTCGGTCAGTTCGAAAATCTCATCTTCCGTCCGGAGTCCGTATTTTGTTTCTTCGCCGGAAACGTTCACTTCGAGTAAAACTTTCTGACTCTTTTCTTCTTTTGCGGCGCGTTTATTTATCTCGTCGATTATTTTTTTTGAATCCGCCGCGTGGATATATTCTGCGTCTTTCACGACGTATTTCACTTTGTTTGTTTGAAGATGCCCGATAAAATGCCAAACAATATTTCTATCAATTTTCGCCGCTTTATCTCTGAGTTCCTGCGCTTTATTCTCTCCGAAATGGATTAAACCCGCTTCATACGCTTCGAAAATCATCTCCGCCGGTTTTGTTTTTGAGACGGCAATTAGCTTAACGTCCGATGGATTTCTTCCGGCAAGTTTGCACGCTCTTTCAATATTGTCGTTAACTATTTTAAATTTTTCTGTTATCATTGTAAAATCATATAAAAAGAAAATGTATCGCTTTAAAACGGAAATGTCAAATAATCGTAAAAAAATATTGTGCGTAATTTTGATAGGCGATGCAAAACCGCAGTTGGGGAATAAGATTAAAAATGTTAAAAAAGGAACAATCCGGTTCAACAAAATTTCTGCCGTCCCGGATTGTTCAACATTAATTGTTCATTTATCTTAAAAGTACCATTTTCTTCGTAGCCCGCTGTCCGCCAATCGATAGCGAATAGAAATATATTCCGCTCGGCAAGTTTGCCGCGTTGAACGTTACGGAATAATTTCCCGCCGATTGTTGTTCGTTGACGAGAGTCGTTATTTCTTTACCTAAAATATCAAAAACTTTTAGATTTACCGGTTGAGACGCAAGATTTTGCGTCTCTAACGAAGATGGAACGGAATAACGAATAACCGTTGTCGGGTTAAACGGATTCGGATAATTCTGCTTCAATGCAAAACTAACGGGAACCGCTTCGTCCTCGTTTTCTCTTTCAACCGAAACCACGCCGTCGCGCGCATAGACAAGACCGAGCACGCCTTTTTCGCCGACGGGACCTATTTGAGTCGCAGAACCGTCAGTCGTTGAAATTTCGTAAAAAACGCTTTCAGAAAATTCATTTCCCGTGGTTCCGTACAGCTTTCCGTTGTCGTCAAAACCAAGCGAATAGATCGTTTCGTTCAATCCGGCGTTTCCTATTTGAGTAGCTAAACCTGTCGCTTTATCGACAGTAAAAATATCGCCTTTACCCGAAGATTCGCCCGAGGAAACCCACAGTATTCCGTCGGCAGGGTTAATTGTTCCCGCGCTAACTTTAAAACCGATATCTCCAATCTCAGAAGCGCTTCCGGTTTCCAAATCGATTGTGTAAAGCTTATTGTCTTTGCCCAAACCGTATAAAGTTCCGTCGGCGTCAAAAATAATAGCGTTAACGCCAATCTCGGTTTCAATAATTTCAAAAGCCTTTCCGTCGAACGCGTTAAGTTTAACAATTAACGAAGGAGTAAAAACCGTTGTATTCAAAGCGTATAATGAAGTATCGCTCGGATTAATGACGACGCTTCGCAGCGGCATAATTCCGGATTCTCCGAGCGACGTTCCCGCTCCGCTACTCGGATCAATTGAAAGAAGTTTTCCGTGCGACCCCGTTCCGCGCCCGGTAACCGCATACATCGTTCCCTTTACGGCAATGCTGAACCCTTGCCCCTGAAGATAAACTTTCAGCTCCGGTTTGTTTACGTCGTTTGTTGCAAGAGTAAGCGAATCGGAAATTACGCCGAGGTCTTTCGGATTAAAGACAATAGGAATATCTAAAGTATCAAACGGATCAATAGCAACAGGAAAAACAACGCCGGAAATCTTGAAATTGTCCGAGCCAAAATCAGCCGCCGTTAAATTCAATTGTGTGTTTCCTAAATTAGCTACTCTTGTTCGAATAGTTTCCCCGTCGTTATATCTGTTCGCCACTCCGAACTCCAAATCTTTATTGATTTGATAAGCGAAAGCCGTTTCAAACGGACGCGCTCTAATACCGGCGACGGAATTTCCCCATTTGTTAGTTTTGAAAACGTATTCCGTATGAACCCAAAATACGTTATTATCCGCGGGGTCAGTCCACGCGCCATTGTAATCGCCCCATCTGTTTCTGCCCGAACCGAAAGTTTTTTCGTAAGTGGACGCGCCTTGATTCAGGATATAACTTTTATCGGGCAAACCTGTGCTTACCGGAATAAAAGCAAAGTAAGAGCTTGCGTAATCTTCCAATGAAGATCGGGAAAAAGTAATCAAAACGTCTCCCGTTCCGCTAACGGCTACCGCCGGATAAAAATAATAATAACCTGGTAATCCGAAAACGATATCGTTGACAACCGCTTCTGCATTAACGTCAATC
>JAADIR010000133.1 GCA_013151245.1 Chlorobiota bacterium | reverse complement strand
ATTGCAAATCCGCAAACGGTCGAAAGCGTGAAAATCGAGATGCTTTATTACGACGGCTCTTTCAGCATAGGCGCGGCGTCTCTGGAAAATATCGAATCTACAAATGAACAAACGGTTTACGAAGCTCTCTTTCCAATGTCTTATCTTTACCCGAACGGAAATTACTTCGTTACCTTTTTTGTAAGAGACAATGCCAATTTCGAAACGAAACAAGTAGCCGAATCAAAAGTTTTTTATTCGAACGGTCAAACGAATCTTCCGCCTACGATTTCGGATTTGAGACTTTATTACATCGGAGACGAACCGGCGCTGCTCGACACGCTCGATAAAAACAGAGAATTTAAATTTTCCGTTTACGCAACCGATCCGAACGGAAGCATTGATATTGAACGCGTAGTTTATCGTCTTTATGATCCCAACGGCAACTTAATCGTTAACAGCGACGGCGTTTCGGAATTCCCGCTTTCCGATCTTGGCGATACTGAAGCGTCCGGCGACGAAGTTGAAGGCGATAATATTTACACCAACAAACTGACGTTTCCGGTTTCGGTCGATTCCGGCAATTGGGGATTTGAATTTTTCGCCGAAGACAAAGGCGGTTTGAAAAGTATTCCGATTTTACACAGCGTTTACCTTAACAAGTAACGGAAAAGTTCACAAACAATTTCAAAAAAAAGAAAAGCATTGATGAAAAAAATAATTTTGAATTTAAAATATCTGTTCGTTTTTATTTTGGCGTTCTCGGCGGCGGAAGCGGTTTCCGCTCAAACTCTGCCTTCGCATTTTTCCTTGGAAAGAAATTCTTTCGAGAAGATAAATAGCGAAACGCCGTTGAGCAACGGAATAACGGATATCGTAACCGACGGCGATATTATTTGGCTCGGAACGTCGCGCGGAATAAGTTTAAGCACGGACAACGGCGAGACGTGGAAAAATTTCTACGACACGCCCGAAATAGAATCGCGCGGAATATCTGCGCTCGATTACAAATACGGCGTTCTTTGGGCGGCAAAATCGTATCGCGAAGAACTGAACGGCGAAAGCGTTCAAGTCGGCGGCGGTTTGGTTTACACGACCGATATGGGCGAGACGTGGACGAAAATTCCGCAGCCGGTTGACGATCCGGGCGATTCGCTTATTACATACGGAGTAAACACAATCAGAGCTTTGCCGGTAATCGTAACTCAGCAAAACGTTACGTTCGATATTTCGATAAGCGGAAAAGCGGTTTGGATCACTTCATGGGCGGGCGGTTTGCGAAAGACCACCGACATGGGCGAAACGTGGCAGCGCGTCGTTCTTCCGCCCGATTATCTGAATTCGATCAAACCTTCGGATACTCTTTATTTTTCGCTTCAACCGGTCGCGGGCGAATTCGGATCTGAAGCGTATCTTAATCACGCGCTTTTTGCGGTGTTCGCCGAAAACGACGATATTATTTACGCCGGAAGCGCGGGCGGAATAAACAGATCGACCGACGGCGGAGTGAGCTGGACGAAATTCACGCGCGACAATCAAGTTAAGCCGATAAGCGGCAATTGGGTAATAGGAATCAGCGTCGATAAATACGACGGCTCCGTTTGGGCTGTAACGCGCCGCGCCGAAGGCGGCAACGAATATTCCGCTATCAGCGCGTCGTTCGACGATTGCGAATCGTGGGAAACATACTTCCCCAACGAAAAAGGCTGGAACGTCGATTTCAAATATGATTACGACAACGAAGGAAGAATCGTAAATTCAGCGCCGATTGTTTCGCTGCAGGACGGCTTCTTTCGGCTTGCCGACGACGGAACTACTTGGCTTTCTCCGGCAAACATTATTGATTCCGATACCGGATTGGAATTGAAAGCGACGAATTATTATTCCGCCGCATCCGCGTTCGCGTCGGACGGAAAAGCTTACTTGTGGCTTGGGACAAACAACGGTCTTGCCCGATTGCGCGAAAACGACGAAGCGTGGAGCGGCGATTGGAAAGTCTTCTTCGCTTCCCAGAAATTGAAAGAGGTTGCTGAAACATACGCTTTCCCCAATCCTTTTTCTCCCGCGCTTGAAAGAACGAACATAAAATATACGCTGAATTCCGGCGCCGGAAACGTAACTATCCGAATCTTTAATTTCGATATGACGCTCGTTAAAACTTTGATTCAAAACGTTTCGAGACAAACGGGAATCGATTTATTCGAAACATGGGACGGGCGCGACGAGTTCGGAAACATAGTGAGCAACGGAGTTTATTTTTACAGAATCGACGGCGGCGCGGAAACGACTTACGGTAAAATTATGGTGATGAGATGACGAAGATAAATTTGAAAATTCTTTTAATTACGTCCGTTATTCTTTCGGGAAATATTTTCGCACAGTTGGAAACTTCAACTATCGGAAGCGCGCCGGGAGCGTTTTCGCGTTTAGGATTCGGCGCGCGAGGCATGGCGATGGGCAACGCGATGAGTTCGGTTCTTACCGGCGAAAAAACCGCGTATTACAATCCCGCTCTTTCGTCGTTCCAGGAAGGAAATTCTTTTCAAACTTCTTATTCGTTTCTATCGCTCGATCGTTCGCTTAACTTCTTAAGTTTTACGCGAAATTTTAAAATGGGAAGAAAACAAAATCCCGACGGAACATACACAAAACCGCGCAGCGTGGCGGGCGTTAGCGGCGGCGTAATTAACGCCGGAGTCGGCGGAATAAATGCGCGGGACAATCAGGGAATTATTATCGACGAACTTTCGACTTCGGAAAATCAATTCTTCATCGCCGTATCGAATAAATTTTCCGATCATTTCGCCATCGGATTAAGATTTAATTTTTATTACTATTCTCTTTACAGCGAAGTCTCGGCGTCTGCGGTCGGCTTAGACCTTGGATTGATTTACATTCTAAACGATAACTTTTCATTTTCATTCGTTCTGCAAAATTTAAATAGCGAATACAAATGGGATACGACTCCCGTTTACGGTCAATCCGGCGCAAACACAATTGAGAAATTCCCCACTATTAAAAAGTTCGGAGCGACATACTATCTGAAAGACCCGAATTTATTGGTCTCCATAGAATGGGAAGGGAGCAACATGGGAACGAA
>JAADIR010000124.1 GCA_013151245.1 Chlorobiota bacterium | reverse complement strand
ACACAAACGGCGTGCACACAAGCGGAACCGCTAACGCCGCGGTTAGATGGGACGCTTCGCATACGTATAAAGGATTAGGCGCGGCGTTTTCTAACGATTTTTCTCTTAAGATTAATCCATTCGAGGTGTCAACCGGACGCGCCGACTTGAAATTAAATTCGGACATTATCGCTTATCTCGATAACGGCGGATTTCATCTCGGAAATGTTTTCGGACTGATTCCGATACCGGAAAAACTTCCGTTACCCGATGTGAATATCGCTTATGTGAAGCTTAAAAACGGAGATACGGTTTTATTGGAGACCAATCAATCCGGAAGCGATCTTCAATTGAAAACAAAAACGGGGCAACCTGTAAAATTATTTATTCCGGCGTTAAAAAGCGGCTCCACAATTCCAAGTTTCGACGTTACTTTTGATATTACTGTAAATACGTCAACATGGAGCTTTGTAAGCGGTGGAATTACCGTTGAAGCGGGCCCCGGAACTTCGCTACTCGATTTACAAGCGTTGTTAGGCATCCCGATTAAAATTCAAAAAGTCAGTTACACCAAAGTTAACGGCAGCTACAAGTTTGCAGCGGACGCAAAGTTCAAGTTGCCCGATGCGCTCGGCGGATTGCCTGTTGACTTAAGCGGATTAAGTTTCGATCAAAAGGTATTACGGGATCGGTAAATGTCGGGCATTATTCTCAAACCATTTTGGCTAGCGCAACTCCCATTGCGACGGCAAACCTCGGAAGCGAAGTTAAAGTTGTATTGGAAGGAGCGACGGCGCAATTCGGACCGACTAAAGCATTTAAATTTTCCGGCAAGATTATTCCGTTAATGTTAGTAAACGGAACCGATACTTCGAAAATTCATTACGCGGCGGAATGGAACGGCAGCGACAATAAATTTGTTTTTGCTTTCGATTTTACCGCGGGTCAAAAATTCGATTTTGGTATAGCGCAGTTTTATCCGCAGGCGATATCGCCCGATCCGGCTATGAAACTTACGTTCAGCGGTTCGAATTTCGAATTTGAAATGGGCGGAACTCTTAAAGTTCCGAGTTTCGATCCGAACTTTGCGCTGGCTTTTAAAGGTTTCAAAATCAACAATACCGGAGTTTCGGTTGACGCCGTTCATATAAGCGACCCGAATCAGGCGCTTACGTTCAATTTGTTTAATTCGAAATTCAGAATTTACGATTCATACCCCGGCAGCGAAGCGATAAAGTTTGCTTATCAAAATAAAATTCTTACGCTTACGCTTACGGGCGATATAAAAGTGCTGGATCACGTAGTTAAATTCAAAGGATTTAAAATTGCAACCGACGGAACAATTTCTATTCAAAGCGTAAATCTGCTGGACAGCAAATTGGTAGTTATTCAGAACTATCTTTCGCTTGATACGTTGGCAATTAAAAACGTGAACAGTAAATATCGTCTCGCTTTATCAGGCGATATGCAGCTGCCTAAATCAATTGCTCAAACTTCTTCTTTCCATTTCGGATTTGAAATCGGAACCGACGGACATGTTTATTCTAACACTACGGATAACAAAGTTATTTTCTTAAACGAAACGCAAGGACTCGGCGGCGGCGATAAATCGGAATATACTTTCTGGAAAGCCACAATCGACCCGACGTATCTCGATTTAGGACTTAATTTCAGCGATATGACTCAAAGTTACGTTAGTTTCCTCGGCGACGTTTATTGGAATAACGACGCTTCGCAAAGAGTGGAGTTCGGCAAGCGAAACGCCGACGGAACGATAAACCAGGCGGCGTTCAAAATTACGCTTGGCGGGCAAATAACTTGGGGCGATATAACCGTAAAGGACACCGTAAGATTTGATTGGGAGATGCTGCATCTCGGTTTAAGTAGTCTAACGGTTCATCCAACCGAAGATAATATTTTTATTACGGTCAGCGGTTTCTTCGGCTTAAAAATTTCAAGCGTTACCGGAAGAATTGAAATTGAGGGTTTGAAAATAAGCAAAAACGGAATCGACGATTTCGGAACGATTAAAAAAGCGCAACTGAAAATTGCAAGCATAGTCGATCTTCAATTAGATTCATTAGTTTACAAAAACCAACCGACAACAATTACTGTGAAGAGCGGTTCGATGCCCGGAGCCGGAAATAGCGGAAGCAACCCAAGCTCAGGCACGCAAAATATTCAAGTCAAAAGCTATTTCACTTTTGGCGGCAGCATTACAATAGCGAATGTTTTGAGCGGCGGAATTAAGAGATTTACAACGTACACAACAATGGATGATAATTTTAATCTTTTGATTGAAGATGCGTTCATTAAATACAGCACCGTTTTTGAGCTGCACATGGACTTGGTCTATAAAACTCAAGGAAGCGATTTTTATCTTTTAGCCGGCGCAAACGGAAATATTATGAGTTATAACATTACCGTTGTCGGGGAAGCCGGAAATTTTGGAGGAGTCGATCGTTTCGGTTTCTTTATTGCGGTTGACGTAACCATTCCCGTCGGACCTGTTGTGATAACCGGATTAGGCGGCGGATTTTTCTATCATCCTACCGGAGAAACAATTAATACGATTAAACGCTTGTCTAAATTAGACAGCACGGGAGGGACTAATAATAAAATTAAAGCCCCGGACGACGGCGCAAAATTCGCGATATTCCTATTCGGCAAGTTCGCTTTAGTAAACGATAAAATTATAATGGGCAGGGTGTTATTTACGTTAACCGACACACAATTTTATCTCGACGGTAAAGTAGTAATGCTGGATCAGAAAAATAGCATCTACGGAACAATTCACCTAGCCGTCGATTTCAAAGCGGGCGAATTTGAAGGCAATATAAAAGTCAAGGTAAACTTAGCGACGGTTATTACCGGAAACGGAGAGATTAGCGCCTATATCTATGACGAAAATACTTGGGCGGTGATGGGAAAAACCGACGTTAAAGTTCTAAAATACTTTGAAATAAAAAGCGAGTTCTTTATCGGTCCAAGCGGGTTCCTTGTTTCATTTTCAGCTTCTCAAACTTTTAATATCTGGATTATCGATATATCCGCGGGATTCGAAGCCAAAGTCTGGTATATACAAAACGTTTCATGGGGACTCTACGCAAAAGTCTGGATTAAAGTCGAAGTGCTGGGAGGCATTGCCGGCGCCGAAGGCTGGCTGAAAGGAGCGCTGTTCGGCGCGCAAGGCGATTTCTTTATGTATGGCGCCGCGGGATTAAAAGTGCATTTGCTATTCATTAGTTGGTCGGGGAGCGTTTGGGGGAAAATTAAAAACGGACATACGTCGGGGGGATTCGGCGCAGATTCCGATATGGAAAAGATGATTGAAGACGCCGGTAAAACCGCAGATAAAGCCGAACAGGCTAAAAACGATATGCAGAACGATATAAATTCGCATCCGGTGCCAACGAGACAATTTTCCGACGAAGAACTCGCTTCGGCGTTTGATAATCTTTCTAAATTTGGGAGAATGCTGGTGTATGGAAATACCGTTCAAAAAATTGCGGCTGTTATAGTATTGGCTTCTCTGCAAATTGTGGAAGAGAGAGGAAAGTATTATAATTACGCCGGTCATATGTCTAACAATGAAAAGATAGTTGAAAAATACGCTTTGCAAACCTATACGGGCGTTGGCGCGCCGGATTTGGAAGAAATGCGTCGGCAGTCCAAATTTATTGACAGCGTGATAACAAAATTCACTTCCGCCAGATCGAATTTATTAAATAAATTAAACAAGAACATGGCGAAAATTGAAACGATTACAACCAACATTCAAGACGCGGGCGAAAGTCCGGTTACCAGCATGAATTTTGCGCCGGTGCAAAGAGATTCCGTCACCGGGCAAATACTTAATCAACCTGGTTTTAATTTTGACGAAAACGTGGATAACGATAATAAAAGTAAGTTAGAAAACGCTCAGCGCGAAATAGCTCAATACGAACGTAAAGTATTTGGAAAAATTGCAAAGATTGACAGCAATATTACTACAATAGAGCATATGCTTTTTGGGGACTCGCCTGTTTATCGCGGAGGAACGTCGGGGACTTCGGGCACCGTTGGAGGCGGCGGAATGGTATTCAGCGGCGGCGGAATGTTCGGCGGCGCAAATCTTACTCCACCGGGATTTAATGTGCTAACAATGTTAGTGCCGATTGACCAAGGAGCGGAAGGCTTTTCAAAAGGATACGCTTCATATTTCCATTCGATCGACGCCGCATTCGTCGCTCAGTATGCGTACTATAAAAATTTACAAAAATGGGCGTCAAACAGACGGACATTTTTTACAAATACAAATAATAAAAATGTCTTTAAAAATGTGTTAACGTCTAAAGCAAACTATATTTATCAGCAGGATTGGAGAGGCTTAAAGTACCTTACGGCTATGAGGGTTTATTTCATAACCTTTCTTTCCAGCAACGACGAGAGTCAAGCTTCGCAGGAAAAACAAACTATATTGAATAAATTTGACAGTCAAAAAGCTTCTAAGTCTTCAAGCGCTTTCAAAACATGGGCGGTAAATACCAATTTGCAATATGGAATGAATATGTGGATGGATATACCGCGGATTGGCTTAGCCGGAGTCGTTGATACTACCTCGGTAAGATCGGCGGAGGTAAGAGGGGCTAAACTGACTATGTTGAAAAGCCTAGCCGGTTTGCAGGCGTCGTTAACGCAAAAAATGAACGGACTCTACGCTCAATTGGCAAAATTTGTGGAATTGAAATATGATTTGTACGACAGATTAATTGAAAGAAGAATCGGGGTTACCGAATATATTGACAGTACGGTTTCCACCTCTTATTTGCAAACGCATAAAGTTATGCTGGGCAACAGAATGAAACTGCCCGTTATCTCTTCATTGAACTTTGTGGCTACCGATAAAGGATATTACAGCGACGTAAAACTTGATTGGAGCGTTACCGGAACGGGCGGGGAATACGCTAGAGCGATGATTGATTTCAGCAGCGGCAGCCCTTATTTTCCAAGTAAAGGAAAACAATCTGTCGGAGGATTGAAAAAATTCAGACTCTTATATATTCCCGATAACATTTCGACTTCGGGAGGGGGAATTTTCGGAACCACGCAATTCAGATTATATGTTAAAAACGGTTTAGGTTACGCTATCAGGAGAAATGTTACGTTTAGACCAATCTGTTCCGGAGTAGCCGGTTCTGCGGGCGGTTCTTCAAGCGGAAGCGGAAGCGCGGATACAACGCCGCCGATTGTAAATAAATACATAACTTATCCTTATCTTGATAACGGTATGAGATATAGCGTATCAAGTCCTTGGATTTACTATACAAGCGACACTACAACGGTTTCGGCTTCGTGGAATGCATGGGATAATCAAAGCGGAATAAGAGAATACCGTTATAAATTTGTCAGCGTAAATTCCCCCATTAACAGCGGCTCCGCTACGGGAACGGGAGTTGGACTTGGGTACTATGGAACTCCGGGCAATCTGTTCGGAGGCGGAAACGCCGGAAATATCGGTTATACCGGAAATACGGGATATTTAGGCGGCGGATCGCACTTGCCGTTTAACGATTGGATAAATAACTTCGGACGCGCTAATGTTGAAATCCACGGATTGCAGTTAAAGCATAATCATTTTTACAAATTATACGTTGTAGCGCAAAACGGAGATAACGTTTGGAGTACCGATACAATCGGAACGAAACAATATTTGATGGTTGATACTACTCCGCCAGTTGCGCCGCAGCCGAAAAACGGAGGTTTCAATTTTGGCGGCGGTCAAATGTATTATACGGGAGATTATATTATCGGCGGACACCGTTATCCCGGCAGCGATAATACAAACGGAGGCGGCTTTGGCGGCGGCTTCGGCGGCGGTTTTGGAGGCGGTTTTGGCTTTGGCGGCGGAGGGTTCGGCGGAGGAGGAACGCCTTCTTATACCGTCAATCCTCCGATAGATTTGCCTTCAAACGTTGGCGGCGGCGGAATGGGAGGCTTAGGTTACGGATTTGGTATCGGCGGAGTCGGAGGATATCATGTTTATCCGATTTATGATAATTCAAATATCAGCGAGAGTTTCTCCTGGGCAAAAGGAAGCGATCAGGAATCGGGCATTCATATTTATGAATATAGAGTGATGAAAAAGAACAACCCTTCGAAAGTTACAAAGTGGATTGATAATGGAAATCACCTTTCCGTTACATTAAAAAACAGCACGACGGGAATAAATAACCTTCTGACATATACCGATACTTTTTATCTCGACGTAAGATCGGTTAATAGGGCTAATAAACATAGCGATCAAATGTTGAGATTTACGTTTTTGCCGATTGACAAAACCGCTCCTACAAAACCGGTCGTTAATATGGCTTATGCGGCTAATCATTCCAGGGTTTATTTGATATTCAATAGAAGATCTGACGATCCGGAAACGGGCGTTGATCATTATGAAGTCGCCGTTGGAAGTCAAGCGAACGGCTCTTTTAATTATGTAAGTTGGAGCGATTCTATTTTCATCGATCCTACTAAAATTGGAAGTAATAACGCTTATCTTTTGCCGGTTTTGCCAAACCATCCGGTAAATTATATTGCAATAAGAGCGGTAAATAGACAAGGCAAAGCGAGCGCGGTTTGTTACACTGGTCCATATTATAACGATACTACTCCTCCGCTCACTCCGTCGGCAAACGTTGCAACTTATAATATCGTCGGACAAATTATTCTTGCGATGAGTTTTAACGGATTGCAGGATCCGGAGACCGGTATTATAGGAGTTGAGTATAAAATTGAAAAAATTACTTATAACTATTCCGGCGGCGGCTCAAGCGGAGGCGGGGGAACTGCAACTTATGGAGGAGGTTTTGGCAACGGCGGCACTTCGATCTTCGGCGGCGGCGGTTTTAATTACACGCCGCCCAGCTATACTACAATTGTAGATTGGAAGGCTGGCAGTATAACCGGCGGCACATTTCTGCGAATTGATGTTTTGGGATTGACGCATGGTAATCAGATACGCATAAGCGTTCGGTCAAAAAACGGCGCGTTTTTGTATTCCAATGTTTATACGACGGATTATTTAATTCCGTAAAATTGTTAAATTAGCGATGAAAGTCATTTAGTATAGTAATATACTTATAGGAGACAAAATGAAAAGTAAATTTTTATTGACATGGTTAGTGATTCTAACAACCGTATCTTTCGGGCAAAGCGATCGTGACTTTTTCACAATGTTCAAAGGAGATTCGCTGGCTTTCTTTTTATTGAAGCCTCTCGGTTCCAATGAGACGCTTACTATTTACAGAAAAACGGATACCGGATACGTAAACCTTACTCAAGACGAGCCGGTTAGGGCAATTCTTGACGACAATGCGGTTCCGGTTCTTTTGGGAGACAATCTAAAGATTGTACAAAAAGCTTTAAGAACCGAAGATAATATGTCGATACTTCGAACTCTTCGTTCAAATACGTTCAGGGGAACGGTATTGTGTCTCTTTATCCCAAATGCCGCTAAAATAAGCGGGAGATGGTTTGTGGATTCCGGTCTCTCCGAAGGACAAAAATATAAATATAAATTATTATTCCGCTCGGTTTTCGGAGATACTTTAGATATAATTGAAAGAACCGTAACGGCAAAATCAATAATTCCAAAAGCGCCAAATAAATTAACTTTGGAAGAAGGGAATGAACAGATTAAACTAAAATGGTCTTATCCTCAATGGGACGGCACTTTTACCGATCTTGGAATACGTTATAATGTATATAGAAAAATTAAAGGCGAGGATAAGTTTAAAATAATCAATAAAAAAATTATTATTCGCGACGACAACGTTGAACCGAGTTATAATGATCTTTGGTTGAATGAAGGAATCTCTTATACCTATTATGTAACAATTGTCGATCCGGTTGGAAATGAAAGCGCTCCTTCAAAACAAGCGTCGGTTTTATTAAAAGATAAAACTCCGCCGCAAATTATTGATTACATTTCGGACGAATCGGATACTTTGGGAATTTATCTTACGTGGACAATGAGCACGGCGCTAGACGCAAAAGGATATTACGTTTACAGATCTCTCGGATTGTCGAAGAAATTTTATAAAATTACAAAAGACTTAATACCGGCAGATAAACCGTTTTTCGTCGATTCGCTAGTCTATCCTAATAAGCAATTCTTTTATTCGGTTACGGTAGTTGACACAGCCGGCAACGAAAGCGAGAAAAGTAACGCTCACGGCGCGACTTATAAAGATAACATTCCTCCTCTTCCGCCTGAAGACGTTTCATTTAAAATAGAAAACGGGCTTGTGAGATTAAGCTGGAAAAAATCTAAATCTAAGGACGTTGACGGATATTTTGTCTATCGCGGCGAAAGAAAAGATATTACTCCCAAATTAACCGATTTACCGTTAAAATCAACAACCTATGTTGACAGCGGTTATGCGGGAAGAGGTTTTGTGAACGGGGGAAATATCTATTACAAGGTAGCCGCCTTTGACAGTTCGAGGAATTTAAGCGAAATGGTTGAGTTTACAGCTTATTTACCGGATAAAGATAAACCTTTTCCGCCGGGAAACTTCAGTCTTCAAAATTACGAAGGAAGATATGTTGAAGTCTATTGCGGAATGAGTCCGTCGTTAGACGCAGTGAAATATCAAGTTTTCCGTAAGGAAGAAAATAAACCCGAAGCAAAGAAAATGGGAACGTTTGAAAAAGTTCCGGTTTATTACAGAGACACTTCGGTCGTTAAAGGAATAAAATATATTTATTACGCCGTCGCTATCGATACGGTTGGCAACGTAAGCGAACCAAGCCCGGCAGATACGATTCTTTTTAAGGATTTCTCTCCGCCTCCGGCTCCGCGAGATATTATGGCGAAAAATTCAAACGGTAAAGTTGAACTTAGCTGGGGAGTGGTTATCGATTTTGATATGGCGGGTTATAACGTGTACCGTTCCGATTTCCCGACGGGGACATTCCAAAAGATAAACAATAAGGTAATAACGGAAACTAAGTTTGTCGATAATAGCGGCAATAAAAATTATTTTTATAGAATTAAGGCGGTTGACACATCCGGCAATGAGAGTGAATATGACAAGACTGTTGCGCCAAGGTAGTTTAATTATTTTCATATTGTTGGCGGTCGCTTATTCTGAACTAAAAGCCCAAGACCTTTATTCGACCGGCGTATTGGAATATCAGAATAAAAATTTCAAAGCGGCGGCTGAAACTTTTGAAAAGTTTATCGCTCAAAATCCGAATGAGGCTTCGGCGTATCAATATCTTATTAATTCTTATATTAATCTAAAAGAGTTTGATAAGGCTATTGACGTTATTGAAAAGAATAAGCTGAGATTTTTAAATAATAAGGACATGACTATTCTGCTGGGAAAGCTTTACATGAATTCTCGGCGATTCGATAAAGCGGAACAGACTTTGTCCGAAGTCAACCGAAAATATCCTGAAGACTCCGAAGTGAAGATGCTCCTCGCAAGGATTTATTTTAACAAGGGAGTTAAGCTAGCCGATAAAGAAAAGTTTAATGAAGCGATTAAATTTTTGAAAATATCTCTATCGTACGATCAAAGTTTTCCCGAAGCGTACGCAATGCTCGGCAGTTTATATTTACAGGTAAACGAGGTTGAGAAAGCAGATAAAATTTTTAGCGACGGTCTGGAAAAATTTCCCGACAACGACGTTATCCGAGGCAATTATGCTCTGGTTTGGATTAAAAAGAAGAATTATAATAAAGCGATCAAAGACCTGGAAAAAGTTTGGGCAAATAACAAGGATAACGTTCAAATCGGGTTGCAGCTCGCAAAACTTTACAGGGTAAAATATAAAATTACGGAAGCTTTTGAAATATACGAATCGCTGCTGAAAAAGCGTCCCAAGGACAAAGCTATTTATAATGAGATGCTTGAATATTATACGGTTATTAACGATCAGGAAAATAGAAGGAAAATACTTGAGCGGATGGAAAAAGTTTTTCCGAAAGACGAAAAAATTACTCTTAATAGAATTCATACGTATGTAAAAGAAGGGAAAGATTCGCTTGCGATTTATCATTACAACAAATACATCAATTCGCATAAGAATGAATTTGACGTTTATTTTATATTGGTCGATCTGTACGAAAAAGAGAAAGATTACGAAAAGGCAAAGGAATTACTCCTGAAAGGAAATTCGCTTGGTCTTAAAAACGAAGAATATTATCTTAAACTTGGAAGCCTAAATGAAAAGAAGAATGATATTCCCGCGGCAAAGAATGCATATCGCGAGATGATTAGCAGGTATCCGTCTAATTTTCTTCCTTTCTTAAAAATTGGAAACATCTTTCTGGATGAAAAAAAATTAGATTCGGCAAAAACGTATTATGATTTGGCTCTTAAAGTCGATGAAAAACAGCCGTTTGTTTTATCAAAAATTGCCGAACTTTACGCCGAAGAAAGTAATAAAGAGAAAGCTCTGTATTATTACAAGAAGGCGTTCATTTACAATATGACGGCGTTAAATTCCGAGCAGAAAATGATGATGGAACAATTAAAAAATTCGAGCGACCTTTTGAGTTTGATGGATAAAACGGATCTTTCGAGAGAAGAAAGAATGAAAACTTATAAGAAGAACATCGAAAAGGCAAATAGCTACTTATCCGATAATTTTTCGCCGGAAAAGTATCTCGATGAAATTAATAGTTTGATTGAAGATTATCCTACAAGTTCAATTTTATATTATTATAAAGGACTTTTTTACGAAGAAAACAATGATTATAAAACCGCCGAAAAATATTATCTTCGCGTGCTCACGGTATCTCCGCGCGATATTGATACTCATAAAAAGCTCGGCGGGTTATACAAAATGATGAACGAGCCGGATAAAGCGATTAAATCTTTCAAAAGAGTTTTATCGTTGGACAATAAAGACCGCGAAGCATACAAGACGCTTATTAAACTTTACCGCGGAGAAGGAAGGTTAAGCGAACTGTGCGACGAGTGGCTGAAGTTTCATTTCACTCAGCCGGAAAATAAAATTTTAACGGAATATCTAATTGAAGCCTTACATAAGGCCGATAGAAAGGCGGACGCCGCAAAAATTATAAATGAGGGCAAAGAAAATGGATAAAAAAAATATTTACTTGGCTTTAGTCACTTTTAGTTTCCTTTTTATTTCGTCGCTTGCAACCGCGCAGGAAAAAGACTCGACCCTCGCCGACTTAAGCATATCGGGTAGTTTATCGGAATACGTCGAGCCTTCGATATTTTCGATATCCGGCGACGCTGGAGTGGAAGGGGAGCTTTATTCCACGTCGCGCGAAGTTAAACGACGCCCCAACTCCATGGGAAGAGTTTTTATCCGTCCTACGCTTACTTTTCTGAGTAACTTCAGCATATCTTTTGATTTGTTTCTATCAACCGAAGGAAGCGACGCGCGCCAGCAGATAAACAGAATTGCAATTCATCCCGATTGGGGATGGGGAAAAGCTCATTTGGGAGATTTCAATCATAAGTTTTCAGACTACTCGCTAAACGGAGTAAATATTCGCGGCGGCGGAGTCGAATTAAATCCGGGATTGTTTATATTTGAAATTGTCGGCGGTCAATCGAGAAGAGCCGTTGCGGCGTCCGCGTATTCGTCGTCGTACGCTCAGTATCTTGCCGCGATGCGTTTTGGAGTTGGAAAAAAGCGCGGATCGTTTTTTACGTTTAACGTAGTAGGCGCAAGAGACGACGTTCAATCGTTGGATAGGGGAATATTTATTCCCGATTCGTCCGGCGGAGAACCGCAGATTGGCGTTTCGCCTCAAGAGAATCTGATTGTAGGCGCAAGCACGGATTTCAAGTTTGCCGACAAAATGTTTCGAATACGCGGAGAGTTTAACTCAAGTTTATTTACAAATAATTTATACAGCGAGGAAGCCAATGTTGACGGAATACCTTCGTTTGTAAATAATCTTGTGAAAATACGCAATTCAACAAATCTTGATTACGCATATAAAGCCGAATTAAATTTTGCAAAGAGCGGAGTAAACGCAAACGTAAAATATTCGGTGATAAATCCGGGTTATCGCTCGTTGGGAATGACTAATATTATCAACGATAAAAGAAGATTCGGCGGACTGTTAGGCTTCCGCTTCTTAAAAAATATGATGATGATTCAGCTGCGTTACGATTCGCAAAACGACAACTTGCTAAATCAGAAACTGAATACGACGACAAGGAAAACTTACGGGGTGAATCTAACTATTCGCCCGATACAAGCTCTTTCGTTTATGATTAGCGCGTTGAGAAATAACATGGCAAACGACGCCGTCAATGATACGATGAAGGTCGATAATAAGATAACTTCGTTTAATATAAATATGATTTACCAATTTGTCGCTTTGAACTTAAACAATTCGCTTTCATTGGGTTACTCAAATCAGCTGACGGAAAACTTCACTTATCTCTCGACTGATTTAAATAAGATAACGGTAAACAACATTATCGCTAATTTGAATATTATTCTAAATTCCGCTTGGACGGTTGGTCCGGGTTTCACCATGGTGATGCTGAAAAATATCGACGGTTCGACGAGCAACACAATAACGGGTAATTTTAGAGTGACTAACAGAGCGCTGCGGGATAGATGGAAGAACTCGTTAAATCTCACGTACGCTACGTCGGAATTTACGAAGGTGATGCAAGTAAATTGGATTTCGGATTTCAAACTAACGGCTTCGGACGTTATTAAACTGAAAGTCAGATATTCTCTCACAAATTACAACGACGGCAAGTATCCTAATTTTTGGGAAAACATTGCTAACTTGAGTATTATTCATAGATTGTAAAATAAGCGGCGTGAAATAGCGGAGCTTATAAATAGAGTTTCCGCAAAATAAGCGTTCTGTCATTCAGCCGGAGGCTGACAAGTTCGAATCCCGCACCCGCCGGATGAGAAATCTTCTGGTTATTACGCATAATAAGAGATTTCTCCCTTTGGTCGAAATGACAAATCATCTAAATATCTTATTTTGCAGAAGCTCTAATCTAATCCAGAAGGTCTTTAAATAAGTTCTCGAAATATTCAATATCTTTTTCGTCGAGTTTGATTGTTACGAAATTTGCGAAATTATTAAGCACGATAATGGAATTAATCCCGGCGTCTTTCTTTGACAAACTCCTAATTTTTTCAACTACGTTTTTATTTACCTCTTCAATTTCTCTGTACATTTTATGCAGTCCGTTTAGTTCCCAATCCGGTTCGCCGCCGAGTTCTTTCCTTACGAGCTGAGAGAGGAGGTAGAACGAAAAAACGCGGTATTCGGTCTCTTCAATAGTGGCAAACGGCAGATGAAATCTTACCATCGGTTTTAACTTTGCCATAACGGGACATCCGCCTGTTACCATAAGTATTCCGATTAGTCCGCTTATACCGGACTGAACGGAAGTATGTTTGTAATAAGTTCTTTCAGGCGAGCCAACAGTAATTCTCGCTTTTTCGAATGAAGCGACGTCGGAAAAAAAGGAAATGATTTCCGCAAGATTTACAGCAAGAGGGCAATATTTGCTTTCCGCTTCGGATAGCGGGCAATTGCCGCATCTGAAGTTTGAAAGCAGCGCCCACTTGGGAAATTTCAATTCCTCAGGAGGAAGATATTCAAGAGAATTTTCTTTTAAGTTAACTACAAAGGTTTTTTCAATTCCGTTTTCCAGTTCAAATTTGTAACTATATGTTAAAACCGTGTCGTTCAAATTAGTCGCTTAAAATTTCAGATTACAATTTTATAGTAAGTAAAAATTATTTTAAATGAAACATACATGATAAATTTCACAGCGATTCACGGAGAAAATAAAAATATCCGTTCAAATTAGTTTGATTTATTTTAGTCGAAATTATTTTGTCATTTTTGTTTTATGTTCCCTTTTTTCGTTTTTTATTTTCGAGTTAGTTCCGGTCTAAGTTATGAATTGTTTTCCCTCTTTTTTTGTTAGTCGTTATTCTAATCTAATTTGGCTAATGCAGATCAACGAACTCAGTATTTTATCCTCATCTATTTTACCATGTGGCATAAACGCTAATAAGGTTTCCAAATATTTTTTATAGTTACTCCGTGTCTTTTAAGTTTTTGACCTAATACCAACAAC
>JAADIR010000162.1:2290-3080 GCA_013151245.1 Chlorobiota bacterium | reverse complement strand
AGTTCAATCGGTTACGCAACGGTTAAACGAATTCTTTCAAAGTTAATTAAGAATAATTTAATTTCGAAAAGCGGAAAAGGAAAGAATACTAAATATTTTATTTCCGAGACGTATGAATTATTTCAGCCGATTGATTTAAATAAATATTTTGAAGATGAAATTGACGAAAGAAAAATAAAAGAGAGTTTTAACTTTAATTTGATTTCGGACGTTTTGAAAGATGCAGCTATTTTTAACGACGCCGAGATAAAAATATTATTTTCGCTTCAAGAAATATTCTCTAAAAACATATCTCAACTATCCGATACCGAATATAGAAAAGAACTCGAACGTTTGTCGATTGATTTAAGTTGGAAATCTTCGCAAATAGAAGGCAACACTTATACGCTTTTGGAAACCGAACGTTTGCTAAAAGAAAAAGAGACCGCTCAAGGAAAATCCAAAGAAGAAGCAATTATGCTTTTGAATCATAAAAATGCAATAGATTTTTTAATTGAAAATCCCAACTATTTGAATCCCGCGTCAGTCGCTAAAATCGAAGATATTCACAGTATCTTAATAAAAGATTTAGAGATATCCAGAAACGTCAGACAAAGAAGAGTCGGAATTTCCGGAACGAATTACCGTCCGTTGGACAACGAATACCAAATCAGAGAAGCTCTTTCGGGAATGTGCGATTTAATCAATGCAAAAGAAAACGTTTTTGAAAAAGCGCTTCTGTCATTGGTTTTAATTTCATACATACAGCCGTTTATGGACGGAAATAAGCGAACAGCAAGAATAATCTGCA
>JAADIR010000162.1:0-2282 GCA_013151245.1 Chlorobiota bacterium | reverse complement strand
CATAAATATTGTCCGATATCGTTTAGAACCGTTGATTCAATTGACTACAAAAAAGCCATTTTACTTTTTTACGAACAAAATAATATAACAGCGATAAAAGAGATATTTATTGAACAATTCGAATTTGCCGTTAATACTTATTTTTAATTTTACAAAGCGAATATTCCATCCGTCTTCCGCACAGCGTCCCGTGGAGCTATGCTTCGCCGCGATAAATCCATCATCGCTACGATAAATACGGCTTTGTTACGATTATTCCGTATTCGCCGCAGAAAATTCTCCATTGTCCATTCTCAATTATCCATTGTTCTTACGGGAATTACGATAATCACGCTCGTTCTCACGCGCTTTCCGTTTTTTATTCCCGGTTTGAAGCGGGCGTCGAGAATCGCGACTTCCGCCGCTTCGTCGCAGCCGTAGCCTAAGCCTTGAATAACGTGAGTGTCGCGCACGTTGCCGTATTTGTCGATATCGGCGGAGACGACAATGTTTCCGTTCAGATTTAATTGATACGCCTTTCTCGGAATTTTGAAATCTTCCATTATCGCCGCCATTCCCCCTTTCGGTTCGGGGCAAACGTCAACGGCGCATTCAAAATTTCTGTAAGTTATTTCCGGCTTCGGCGTTTTTACCGTATCGAGTGATGTTGTAACCGTTTCCGGTTGTTTAACATCCTCGACTTCCGGTTTTTCTTCCAACGGTTTTTCATAGCTCTTATTTTCATTTGAGTAGTCAGGCGGAGGTTTGTATTCCGTCGCCGCTTCTTCGGGAGCGGCAATTTCATCTTTTATCTCTTTATCGCCGAGCACGAAATAATCGAGACTGTCTTCAAGTTCAATTTTCGTTAACGCCAATTTTTCTTGAACGTTTTCATCTTTTTGCAGACGTTTCGGAACCGTTTGTTCGACAAGGGATTTTTCTTCTCCCAATTTGAAATCGACGTTTATCGTCAAATGAGAAGCGACGGGTTTGCCGTCTTTTTGCCCCGGCAGAAACGACGTTTTTTTAACCGCTTCAACCGCCGCTTCGTCGCAGCCAAGTCCTAAACCTTTAATAATCTGCGCCGCTTTCACAAAACCGTTTTCGTCAATCGTGGCAAGAACGGAAACGGTTCCTTCCAATTTGTAAAGTTTCGCTTCCGCCGGATAGACAACTCTTTCTTGAATCGCTTTTTGTCCGCCGATAGGTTCGGGACAAATTTCCGCGTCGCAAATCGAAACTTCTTCTTTTTTTGACGTTTGTTTTTTTCTGACGATTCCTTTATAATCGTCTGCGGTAGGAACGAAAAACGGATCGTAATCAATCGTAACGCGTTTGATTAGTTTTCCCATTTGATAAGTTCTAATTTCTTTTAGGGCGCCGTTATCCCAAAAGATACGCGTAATTCCGTCCCGCGCGCCGTCTTTTACTTGATATTCTTCTTTCTCCAATCCGTTTTCAAAGTATTCTTTCACCCAACCGTTTAACTTTCCTTTGTCGTAGGTCTTTTCCGATTTGAGATTCCCGTTTTCGTAATACTCCGTTGAAGTTCCGTCGAGTATTCCGTTGGCGTAAGATATTTTCGCGCGGATTTTTTTCGGTCCGTAATAGCTTTTAATTAATCCGTTTTGCGCGAAGGCATACGACGATAAAAACAACAATATTAAAAATATATTTTTCAAAAAAATCTCCGCGAATCTTCAAAAATTGAAAGTGCAATTTATAATTTAATCGGTAAAGTTGTGCGGTCATTTTTTTGTTTAGGTTTTTGATTAATTGTTGAAACGTTAACTTCTTGAATTTCTTTTTGTTATCTATCATTAACGGTTATGCATTGTCAATGTAGTCGCAGATTTTTGTAGCGCTGATTGCTTTGCAATCTGTGAGTTTTGAAAAAACAGAGAGTCTTTTATCACGTTACCCCATCTTTGCATCCGCAGATTGCCCGCTGCGCTAAGCAATCTACGTTACGTTTTTTCTGAGCGGCGTTACAAAGGTAACGCACGAACGCTCACAACGCACAAAACAAGAATGTGCGGTAGAGCGTTAAAATTTTAGAAAACCATCTTAAATTTTAATTTTGTATTTTCGAAACAAGCATAACTTTTTCATTCAAATTACAGCGATGAAACGACTATTAATCTTCTATCTGAACGTCAGACTTATCACGGCATTAACTTTCACGATTGCATTAGCGCTTGTGAGCGTATCTTTCGGACAAAGAACGGTAGATATTAAAAATCTCCGCTCGAAATATGCAATCGAATCTAACCGCGAAAATGAACTTAAAGAATTTGAAAAAC
>JAADIR010000020.1 GCA_013151245.1 Chlorobiota bacterium | reverse complement strand
TATCCGAATTATTTTTTGCCATCGTAAAATATTTAATAGCGTTTTCAAAATAAGTTCCGGCTTTGTAGGAAAGGGCTATTTTGTAATTCGCGTCGAAAACAAATTTCCTTTGCCCGTCAAAAAAGAGCAGGCGTTTGAATTCGGTAACCGCGTCGAAATAACTACCGTTTGAAAAGAGACTGTCCGCAAAATAGTATTGCTTCTCTAACCCGCTTTGCGCTTTACTTTCAGAGGAGAGCGAGAGAAACGACAGCGCCAACGCGCCCGCAAAAACAGCGGAACGATATTTTTTACGAAATGAATTCATCTTTTCAAAAAATCCGGTTCGGGAATAAAATAGTCGTTTTGTTTGATAAAGAATTTGACGTCGTTTTCAAAGCTCAAACGCATTTCCAAATTATAGGTTTTTGCCGAAAGATATGAACCGTAAACGTTTCCGGCATAGAAGAACGCCGCAAGCCCGGTAAATATCCAGGCTCTGCCGTTGTGTTCCGCTTGAAAATTATCATACGCAAGAAAAGCAAGCAATCCCGTAACCAAGAACGCCGTTGCGCCGTCTCCGTAATTTTCCGTATAAATTTTCCCCGCGCCCGGGATTACCGCCGAAAGCGCCGCCGCCGTTATGGGCGATTTTTCTTTCATATTCTTTTTGCGGAAGTAAAACCGCGAAACGTCTTGATATAATTGGCTTTGAAAAGGTTTGAAAAATTCGGCGCTGTCGGGAAGGGCTTTTCTGTTTTTTAATATCGTCAATAATTTCAGTTTTTCAATTTTAATTAAGTCCGGTTCCGGTATGTTCAGCGTCTTATAATTTCCGCTCGCCACAAACTGCTCGTCGCCGGAAAGATATTTTGTTTTCACAAACATCAATTTTGCTTGGAGTGAAATATCTTTTTTACCGCTTAAGGTTTGAAAAACATTTTCCGCTTTAAAATAATTTCCAAGTTTTAAATTCGCATATCCGATCTTGAATAAAATAGCGTCGTTTGGGCGGCGGTTAAGATAAGCGGCAAATTCATCGGACGCGCGAAGGTAATCGCCTTCCGAAAAGAGCGCTTCGCCGAAACGGAGTCTGTTCCGAGGAGAAAAATAATTTTCGCCTTTCAATAAACCTTGCGCCGTAAGAAAGTTTGAACAGAACAGAAACAGGAAAAAGGGCAACGATATTTTTCTTAAAATTTGAAACAATTATCAGAGACTATTAAATGCGTAATTATAAATTCGAGTTTACTAATGTAGTAAATTTTTCGATTGCGGAAAGAGTTAATCCCGAAGATATTTTTCCACGGGATCGTAAAATCTGCCGGAAGGATGAACCGGATAATGATTGTAATATTTGAAGAAATTCATGTCCCTGGTAAAGCGGTCCGCAAAAAGAAGCGAGCCTTGCAGAAAGTTAGTTTTACGAACCGCTTCGACAAAAAAGTTCGAACACGAAGGATAGAAAGGACAGTTATCGCCGTCCAAATCGGAAACAAAATTTTTATAGAAAAACTGAAATCCGGAGAGCGCCGAATTGTCGTCTTTGCGAAGTCTGTTAGAACGGGAAGAAACGGGAAGAAGATAAGAAATTTTTCCTCCTTCCCATTTTCTCAATTCCGGCTGCGCCGATAAAACAACGGCGAAAAAAAAGAAAAATATTACAAATGATTTAATCATTTCGTTTCAAAAAGCCGGGTTAAACCTTTCATTTCATTTTTCAGTTTCAGCGGTTCGCAAGCTGTGCATTTGCAACTTGAAAAATCTTCCGAAGGTTTAACCTCAACAATCTTTTCCATTATAGTATTACAAGTTATATCTTACCCGATAAAGAATGTCGGGACAATTTGTTATTAATGAATGTGAAACTCTAATCAGTCAAACGGAAAGAGTAATTGTTATACCCAAAATTCCAATTTTCCATTATCCATTGCGGTTTACCGCGTTAGGAAATTTTACAGATTATATTCTCTCAGCAATTGCCTGGCGATAATCAATCTTTGTATCTCGGAAGTTCCCTCGTAAATTTCCGTGATCTTAGAATCGCGGAGCATCCGTTCAACTTGATATTCGCGAACGTAGCCGTAACCGCCGTGGATTTGAACCGCGTCAAGCGCGTTCTCAACGGCTACTTGCGACGAGTAAAGTTTCGCCATCGAAGCTTCTTTGATGTAATCCTTGCCGGCGTCTTTCATCGCAGCCGCTTGAAGCGTAAGCAGTTTTGCCGCTTCAACTTTCGTCGCCATATCCGACAGCTTAAATTGAATATACTGATGATTGAATATTTCCGTCCCGAAAGCTTTTCTTTCTTTTGAATATCTCAAAGCCGCTTCAAACGCGCCCATTGCAATTCCTACCGCTTGCGAAGCGATTCCGTAACGTCCGCCGTTCAATGTGTTCATTGCAAAGTTGAAACCTTTTCCGACTTCCCAAATAATATTTTTCTCCGGAACTTTACAGTTTGTAAACGTCAGCGAACACGTGTCGGAGCTGCGTATGCCGAGCTTGTCTTCTTTAACGCCGTGTTCAAAACCCTCGGCGCCTTTTTCAACTACAAACGCCGTTATTCCCCGGTGACCTTTTTCCTTATCGGTTTGAGCGATCACTAAATAAATATCGGCGGATTGTCCGTTTGTTATCCAGTTTTTTATACCGTTGATTACCCAATAATCTCCTTCTTTTGCGGCGTAAGTCTGCTGATGCGTAGCGTCGCTTCCGGCTTCCGGTTCGGAAAGCGCAAACGCGCCGAGCTTTTCGCCGCGCGCAAGCGGTTTAAGATAAGTTTCTTTGATGTAATCGGAACCGTATTTTTCCAGCCCGAAATTAACAAGCGAATTATTCACCGACATAATAACGCCTACCGAAGCGTCAACTTTAGAAATTTCCATCATTGCCAAAGCGTAAGCCACCGTGTCCATTCCCGCGCCGTCGTATTCTTCGGGCACCATCATTCCCATAAACCCAAGCTCGCCTAATTGTTTAATTATTTCAGTGGGGAATTTTTCTTCCTTGTCTCGTTCAATAACCGTAGGGGCAATTTCATTTTCGGCAAATTCCCGCGCGGTCTGCCGAATCATTTTCTGTTCTTCGCTCAAATCAAAATTCATTGTAATCTCCGTAAAATTTCTATAACTAACCATTATTTAAAAATCAATTTTTTAAACTAAAGAAATGAATATGAAACTTCAATAAGATAAGCGACTCTTTTTTAAAACGCGAAACCGGATGGATGTGAGGATGGGAATGCGAGACGAAGAAACGAAGATAATTTGGGAAGAGGAAAGGAGTTAGAGACGAGAAAAAAACGCGAGAGGTAAAAACATCGAAGGGATAAAATTATTGTAACGCAAACCGAACCAACTAAGCAAAAACCGTGAAGCGGTGATATTATTCTCCAAATAGTACATCGCTTCGCAAAACTCGAAAAGATAGCACGCGGATTTTTTATGATTAGTTATGATTGCCGCTGATAATTTTCCCCGTCATTATGAGAGACGAACGCAACGAAGTAATCTAAAAGTTTGTGAACAATTCAGCAGATCGCCGTACTCGCATTCGCTCCTTCGCGATGACGCACAAATAAAAAAACTCCTCCGCGAGACGAAGATTGCAAATTCATACAGTCAATTCGCCATTCAAAATTCATAATTCATAATTCACAACTCGCCGCTACTTCAAAACTTTACAAATCCTAAAATTGTTGAAGGAAACTTATCGGTAACAATCAGCAATCCTCTATCGTCAAGTTTCGCTATTCCCTCCCAGTTCCGTCCCCCGTCGTTGTTAAGCTTAAGATAAATAGGAGCGCGGTCAACAAGCTCAATTCCGTTTTCGGCGACTTGCAGTTGAATCAATCGTTCAATTCCGGGATACATTTCGTTTGTTTCTCCGATACCGTATTTTTTAACAAGTTCGTCCTCCGCCGGTTTTAAGTCTGCGCTGTCGCCTTCCCAAAAATAATTTATCACCCAAAATTTTCCATTGTCGTCCGGAGCGGTGGCGTCCGTAATTCTATATTCAATATTTGGAAAAGGAATCGTAATTTCATCGGCTAAATTTAAATGAAACGAATGCGAGACCGGATTAGGATTTACGTTCTTTCCATTCGCTTCGTGAATCGTGTAAATCCTTCCGCCGAAAATAAAAATCGCTTCTTCGGAAAGATTATTTATTCCGCTTTGCGATTCAATTTCAACCAAAGTAGAAGGATCGAGCCGCGCGCCGTATCCTTTGACTAGATAACCGGTAGTTGCAAATCCAAGATTAGATTCAAGCGCGCAATATGTATAATCATTAGCCGTATCAAACACAATCGCCTCATATCCCGAACCGTAACTGTTGAAAGATTGCAGCCCGGATGCATACAATTTCATTGTATCGGGTTCAATCGGCGAAGTATCCGAGCCGTCCAAATAAGAAATAATTCTTTCTTTTGGAATGGAGAACAAAATTCCCGCGTTATTGGTTGAATCAATATTTCTATTTGGGAACTGCGGTAAAAGAATTAAATAATCGCCCCGCCATGCAAGTCCGGAAAATTCATTAGCGCTATCCGCGGCGGGTCCGGCAAGCTGAATATTTATTACATCAGCCTCTGCAAGCGCAGCCGTAATTGAAGGGGCATTCTCGTTATTATCGGCGCACGACCAAATTAAAAACGAAAGCGAAAAAAGAAAAAAAACTATTTTAGATCGTAAATTATTCATTGATTATCAACTCGGTTTCTAACGAATTAATTGCGGGATTATATGTTTTTTCAAGTATCCGTTCAAATCTTTTTATAAAAGACTCTGCAGTTTCCGGAAGACCGTCCTGCCAGGGCAACCGTAAAACATTCTCCTTCATTTTTACAAGTTCGCCGGAGAAATAGTTGCGAACTTTGCTTAAACTATCGGCGTTTGCAACGGCGTTTTCAAAAAACTTTATAAAAACAAGATTGATCTTTTCCGATAAATCAATTTTCCGTTTTCTCATCAAATCCTTTTTATTTTTTTCCGGTTCTTTATTGTTGCCTTCGTCGTTATAAGCGATCACGGCGTTATTTTTTGAACCGGAAATAAGAATATTTATTGGAGGCCCGTCCGCTACGTCTTTTTTCAAAAAAGAATAGTATGAAACTACATAATAGTATAAATACTCGCCCAAACTTAGATCGCGCTTTATTAAAAGTTCATTCCGTTTCTTAACGTATGTCATAAAATTCGGAATTAAATCCAAAGCCGTTTTCATCACTTTAAGCGTTTCCCAAAAAGAAACGTCTTCCTTTTGCTTCTCAACCGTTGACGATATCTTTTGCAGTTCGGAAGTAATTTCATCGTCGTATTTAATCAAACTGTCGCGAACGTCAAGAAAAAAAACAAATTTAACCGAATCGACCACATTTTTCGGCGGGATAAATTCATCCACATTTCCGTATTTATCTTCGATGAATTTATTCAACTGAACAATCTCATCTTTTTTCGCCGATGCATTTTTTATATATGTGTATATCCCAAAACCTATTAGAACGACTAGAACCACAACAATCCCGAAAACCACTCCGCATCCGACTAAAATTTTTGACGATTTATTTTCCATCTTCCCGCCGAAAAATGTTATTGTTTGGATTTAATATATTAAAAATGCAAATAATATTAATACTCAAATTTATTCTATATAATTTAGTAATTTTCGAACTTAATTTTTGGAGGAATTGATGAAATATCTCGTAACCGGCGGAGCAGGGTTTTTCGGAATAAATATGATTCGTTATTTACTGAACGAGGGTCAAGAAGTCGTTTCGCTTGATACGGCGGACTTTTCATATCCCGAAAAAGATCAAATCACGGAAATAAAAGGAGATATTAGAGACGGAGAAACGGTAAGAAAATCTCTCGAAGGAATTGACGTTGTCATCCATTCCGCAATGGCGCTTCCGCTTTACGAAGAACAAGAAATTTTAACGACCGGAATCGACGGAACAAAAATTTTGCTCGAAGAATCTCAAAAGAAAGGGATTGACAGATTCATTCATATTTCTTCGACCGCGGTTTACGGCATCCCCGATCATCATCCGCTTTACGAAACGGATAAGCTCGACGGCGTCGGTCCTTACGGCAACGCAAAAGTAAAAGCCGAAAGTATCTGCGAAGAATACAGAGAAAAAGGAATGTGCGTCTCCGTTATCCGTCCGAAATCTTTTATCGGTCCCGAACGCTTGGGAGTTTTTGCGCTTCTTTATGATTGGGCTTATACCGGACACGGCTTTCCGATGATTGGCGACGGAAAAAATCGTTATCAACTTTTGGACGTGGAAGACCTTTGCGACGCCGTTTACAAATGCTCGGTTTTGGAAAAAGAAAAGGTAAACGACACTTTCAACATCGGCGCGAAAGAATATACTACGATGCGGGAAGATTATCAAGCCGTTTTAGATTACGCCGGTCACGGTAAAAAAATTAAAGGGCTTCCCGAAAAACCGATAATCTGGACTCTCCGTCTTCTCGAAGCGTTGAATCTTTCGCCGCTTTACAAATGGGTTTACGAAACCGCCTCGAAAGATTCTTTTGTCTCGATTGAAAAAGCCGAAAAAATTCTCGGCTATAAACCGAAATACTCCAATAAAGACGCGCTTATTAGAAATTACAAATGGTATTTGGATAATTTGGAAACGTTTCAAAATCAATCGGGAGTTTCGCACCGCGTGCCGTGGAAGCAAGGAATTTTAAGCATTGCAAAAATATTTTTCTAAAACTTAAAAGTTCAATCATTCCGATTAAACAGAAAGGCAGTTTCCGAGAGTGAATATAAGAAAAATAAGCGGCGCCGCATTTCCCAAAGAACACGGCTCATACGGATTGACGTACGAACCGCTGCTTACCGCAATTATTATCGCATATAGTTTTGCCGGACTGACTACGGCTTTGGCGGTTTTTTTAATTTTTCTTTCGCATCAGCCGGTTAGAATTCTACTGAATAAAAAAATAATCGCCGAGAAGAAAAGAATTGCGCTGTTCCCGCTCGCCGTTTACGCATTTGCAATTTCTTTTCTGCTTTACTCTGCTTTTGCATCCGGTTCAATCGATAGTTTTATTCCTTTCTTTTCGGGAATATTTTTAATGCTGATTTTTCTCGCAATTGAACTTCTCGGATTTGGACGCATTCTTGCCGCGGAATTCGTTGCGCCTACTGCGATAGGCTTGATAGCTGCTACGGTTACGCTGCTCGGCGGTTTTTCAGTCGAGGCGACTTTCGGATTTTTAATATTAATTTACAGCCGTTCGTTTACGACAATTTTCTACGTCAATGAAAAACTTCTGCTTCAAAAAGGAAACAAAATTACCAAAGTAAAAACCCGCATAAGCGAAGCGTTTTTCTTTATTCTCTTGATTTATCTATCCGTAAACTCCGTAATACCTGTCTTAAGTCTCGCCGCTCCGGCGCTTATTTTTCTCCGCGCGGAATACGGTTTGGCAAAACGGAGAAAAAGCGACGCCGTGAGAAAAGTAGGAATTTACGAATTTTTCTACGGAGTAATTTTCGTCGTTATTGTTTCTATTTCGTATCTTTTTAGTTAAGCAATATTTTTTGACCGCGCGTATTCAATTTTTATTATAGCGCCGTTGTGATGATACTATTATTAAATAACAATACCGTTAGTAGGGCATTGCTTTTCGATAATAATGTCATTATGCAGATATTCAGTTAAAAAACTTATTTTTTACAATTAAAATCAGCATTTTTAAAAATTTGATAATCGCTAAAATAAGAATTAAATTTTGAAACGAATTTTCACTTTTAATACAATAAATTTTCCTTCTCTATCTAATAATTCTTTTTTTTATTAAAATGTGATATAACTAAAAACATTCAAGTAAGGATAAATATGCAAATTTCCAAAGACAAAGTAGTATCGATTGATTACACTTTAACAAACGCCGCGGGGCAAACGCTGGATACGTCGGCGGGACGCGAGCCTTTGGCGTATATTCAAGGCAACAACAACATAATTCCCGGCTTGGAAAACGCGCTAGATGGAAAACAAATCGGCGAAAAATTAACCGTTACGGTTCCGCCGGAACAGGCTTACGGGGTTAGAGACGAAAGTCTTCTCCTCGCCATTCCAAGAGAAAGTTTCGGCGAAGTTCAAGATATTCAACCCGGAATGCAGTTCCAGATGGAATCGCCGAACGGTCCGTTAGTAATTACAGTTACGGAAGCAACCGAGAGCGAAGTAAAAGTTGACGGCAATCATCCTCTCGCGGGCGAAACGTTAACTTTTGACGTTGAAATAGTTGACGTACGCGAAGCCTCGCAAGAAGAACTCTCGCACGGACACGTTCACGGAGCCGGCGAAAGTCATCATTAATATTTTGTTTTGTTAGGTTTTGAAGCGAATCGTAAATGCGGTTCGCTTTTTTTAATTTAAAAATCATTTCGGTTTCCGTTAAGAAAATTTTTCATTAGTAAGACCCGACCCGAAATATGCGGAAGCTCCTTTTCAACCGCTGAAAAGAAAAATCCTTTTTCAGTATATTTAAAAACATTTTATTTTTTTTTGAGGAAAACAATGGCGACAAAAAAAGATTATTTAACTGAAACAATCAAACACATCGATATAAAAGAACACAACGTAATTCCGCTTGTTGAAGCGATGGAAAGAATGGCATTCTCCGCGCGCGATTTGAACAGAGCGGCGCGGATTTTTGATATGATGATTAAAGATAAAGATACTTCAATTATTCTTACGCTTGCGGGAAGTATTTTCAGCGCGGGATTGAAAAAAGTTGTTTTCGATTTGGTTGAAAATAACATGGTTGACGCGATTGTTTCAACCGGCGCATTAATGGTCGATCAAGATTTTTTTGAAGCGCTCGGATTTAAACATTACATCGGCTCGCCAAACGTTGACGACAACGAAATGCGCGAACTTCACATCGACAGAATTTACGACACTTTTATTGACGAAGACGAATTGAGAATCTGCGACGACACAACCGCCGAGATTTTCGATTCGCTTGAGCCGAAGCCCTATTCTTCGCGCGAACTGCTTTGGCGCTTCGGAAAATATCTCGACGAAAACGGGGGTCCGAAAACGGACGACAGCGTAATCTACGCGGCTTATAAAAACGACGTTCCGATTTTCGTTCCCGCTTTTTCCGACTGTTCGGCGGGATTCGGAATTATAATGCATCAAACAAAAAATCCGCAAAACCATGTTTCGTTCGATTCGGGAAAAGATTTCCTCGAACTGACGCAAATAAAATTGAACGCAAAAGAAACCGGAATATTTATGATAGGCGGCGGCGTTCCGAAAAACTTTACGCAGGATATCGTAGTTGCGGCGGACATTCTTCAAGAGGACGCGCCGATGCACAAATACGCGATTCAAATCACCGTTGCCGACGTTCGCGACGGCGCGCTTTCAAGCTCCACGCTTAAAGAGGCAAGCTCGTGGGGGAAAGTTGAAACGACTTACGAACAGATGGTTTTTTCGGAAGCTACGTTGGCTTTGCCGCTTATCGCGGGATATGCTTTCCATAAAGGCTCGTGGAAGGAAAGAGAGAAGAGAGAATTTCAAAAATTGTTTTAAAAATAAAATTTCAGCTCGGAAATTTAGAGCGCTTTTCCGCCGGAAACTTTTATTTATCGCTAACATCAAATTTCATGTAAATTCTTTTTATCTGTTTTCGGTAAAACAACGACGGAACAAAAATGCAGAGCTTTATTGAAATATTAAAACAAGCCGTGATGATAACAAGTTTTGTTTTCATTATGATGCTTGTTATCGAATACGTAAACGTCGTTACAAAAGGGAATTGGCAGAACCGCCTTCAGAAAAGCAAATTCGGCAAATATATTCTCGCCGCTTTTTTCGGAGCGCTTCCCGGCTGTCTCGGCTCGTTTACCGTCGTTTCGCTCTATTCGCACGAAGTTCTCTCCTTCGGCGCGTTAGTGGGAACCATGATTGCCACAAGCGGCGACGAGGCGTACGTTATGTTTTCGCTCTTCCCCGAAGAAGCTTTCGCGCTTACTCTATTCCTTTTTGTAACCGGAGTTGCGGTTGGATATTTAACCGACAAGGTTTTGAAAAACAAAAATTTCCTCCCCAAAAAGGAAATCCACGATTTCAAAATTCACAAAGACGAACTCTGCGATTGTTTTAATCTTAAAGTAATAATAAACCAGTTAAAAAACATTTCTTTTGAACGGCTGCTTTTATTGATTCTTTTAACGGCGTTTCTATTTATGCTTGTTTCGGGGCAGATGGCGCGCGACGAGGAAATGTGGATTAGAGTTACTTTCTTTTTAAGTATTTCCTTTTCAATCTATGTTACGCTTACGGTTCCCGAACATTTTCTCGACGAGCATCTTTGGAAGCATCTCGTAAAAAAACATCTGCTGAGAATATTTCTGTGGACTTTCGGCGCGCTCCTTTTTATTTATCTTCTCTCTTCCTTTTTTGACGTTCATCAGTGGATTAGGGATAATTACGTTATCGTTCTTTTGCTGGCGGCGATGGTGGGAATAATTCCCGAATCGGGTCCGCATCTTATTTTTGTTACGTTATTCGCAGCGGGCGCAATTCCTTTCAGCATTCTGTTAACAAGCTCAATTGTGCAGGACGGACACGGAACAATTCCTCTGCTTGCAGTTTCAAAAAAAGGTTTTGTTTATTTGAAAATAATTAATGTTATCGTCGGAGTGACGCTGGGATTAATCGGGTTAAGTATGGGATTATAAATTGAGCGGGAAAAGAACAAAACTGCATTCGATAGAAGCAAACTACATTTACGCTAAAGTTCTTCTTGCTTTGAATAAATTTGAAGAATTTTCTAAGTTATCCATCCCCGTGCGAAATTCTTTAATCGATTCAATATGCGAAGAAATAATTGAAGCTGCAAATAATTCAGCGTCCGATATTGAAGCTCTTAAATTTGAAATCAATTCTTACAAACTTTCGGACGAAGAAAAGTCCGTTTTTTACAATTCATCGCGGTATAACGAAAATGTAAAAAAACCAGCAAACTTCAACGATTTATTGGAAGAAAAATATTCGAGACTAATAGAAAAAATCGTAACGGAAAAACTCAAATTATGATTCGATTTTTTAAGATTATTCGCGCATTTGCGGCGGATAATTTTGCCGCAAATGCTCGACTTATTTTTTCTTCTTCTTCGGTTTAAATCCTATTCTGTGAAACGGATTTACGACGCTGGTCGTTACGTTTCTTAAATGAGAGTGAATTCTTTTCAAAGCTCTCAAATAAATCGCCAACGCCACCGCGCCGGCGGCGCTTATTTCTTTATCTTCCCCGCGCATTAAAGAATCTATTTTGTCGTCAAATCTTCGGGTCATCCATCTGTATTCTTTCAGCAAATCGAACGCTGCTTTTTCGTCGGCGTTCTTAAAACAATAAATGGTTTTCCCGAAATTATCTTCAACGCCTTTTTCAAGTTTTTGAAGTTCTTCTTCAAAATCTCCCACAACTAATCTGCCCGGATGATTTTGCGCAATCTCAACAATGTTTTTTGTGAAGTCGCCAATCCGCTCAAGGTCGATGACAATGCTGATTAAAACCATTCCCGAAGCGAGTTCGTCCGTGCCTGAGATAGCGAGATGATTGAAAACATCTTTACGCACTTCGCGCTGAAATTTATTTACGGTGGAATCTCTATCGTTGATGTCGTAGTCCAAATCGCTTCCGTCGGTTTCTCTTAAAACCCTTTTCGATTCTTTGAACATTTCATGCGTAATTTCCAGCATTTCATAGGATCTTTTGAACGCTCTGTCCATCAGCGAATCCGAGCCAAACAAACTTAATATTTCTTTAATCATTTTTTTACGCCTCAATTTGCCATAAATATCACTAATAACGGTATAATAAAGAAAAGAATTACGACATATGCAACCGGTATCAGTTTATTTTTAATTGAATATTCCGAAAATTTTTCCGCAATAGTTAAAGGAACTTTTTTCAGGGGCCACCAAACAATAATGCCGCTGATATTAAAAAGAAGATGCGCAAACGCAACTGTAACCGCCGCTAAATTGCCGGTTAAAAGCGCCGCAAGAATTGCCGTAACCGTCGTCCCTATATTTGCTCCGAGCGTATATGGGAAAATCTGGATTAGCGTCAACAAGCCCGCCCCCGCCATCGGAACAACCAGCGAAGTGGTTATTGAACTGCTTTGAACAAGCACCGTTAAGATCAACCCGACAACCATCGCACGCGGCGCGGTTTTGAATAAAACTTTATCGAACCAAGCTTTTGCCTTTGACAAAATTAAAACTTTCAGCGAATCGGTCATGTATTTCAATGCGACAAATAGAAACAGCAGCGAAATTATCAGGGCAATCCATTTATACAAATCTCCGTCGCCTAATCCGTTTTTCAATTCGGCAATCGTATATTTTGCAACCGGTTTGGTTATCGCTTTAACGGGACTCAAAAATTTAAGACCGCCGACATTCTGGAACGCCCCCGCCAACGCCGCCGAAGCGCCGCCGAGAAAGTTTGTGAAAATTTGCAGCGGAAATAAAACAATAACAGAGAGAAAATTAAAAAAATCGTGAACCGTCGCCGCGGCAAAAGCTCTTCGGAATTCGTTGCTTCTGTTTATCTGCGGAAGCGAGGCAATTGTATTCGTAATGGAAGTGCCGATGTTTGCGCCCATAATAATAGGGATTGCGTTTGCAATGTTAAGCGCGCCTCCGGCTACCATTCCCACTACTATTGAAGTTGTTGAAGATGAAGACTGTATCACGGAAGTGGCGAGAATACCAATGAATAATCCCACAAACGGATTTGACGTTGTTTTAATTAAAGTATGAGCAAATTCTTTGCCGAAGATTTTCATCGCCCCGCCCATCAGCTCGAGACTTAAAAAGAAAAGGTAAAGAAAGAAAACTAATTTAATACCGGCGATTAAATTTGGATGGGACTTGAAAAATAACTTTATTTTTTCCATTCCAACAATTTAGTGTTAAAGGTTTATGAAATATGGAATTTTATTTTTTAATTTTCAATGGTTTGAAAAAATATTTTTGGTTTTTGTATTTAATTTTGATGTAAAATAGAAATTCGGACAATACGAAAAGGGGCGGTAATTAGGAAAATTCTGCTATGAATAACCGGCGATTGCTTTAATTGCCGAACAGACGTTTTGAGTTTTGTTTCATCCCGTTAATATCATCATCATCGTGAAAATCTGCGTTGCTTTAACCGCAATCCGCCTTCGGCGAACGCAAAGGTTCTCGCAAAGGACGCTAAGTATTGTAGAGTCTTAATTTAAGAATATCGATTATCCGATTTATCGGAGATTTGCGATTTATGAAGTTTTATTCTTATTACGAAATTCCTTGTTTGCCGTTCTTTTTGATTTACGAACATCCATCATAGCGCGGTAAACCGCAATTGATAATTGACAATGGAAAATGGAAAATTGGAATTTTGAGCGTAACAATAGTTATTTCAGTTCAACCGATTTAATTTTTTCATTCAGTCCATCATCCATTCATTCATTCTTAAATTAATCTTCAAAATTTCTTTACATAAAAAACAACTTGTCCCGATTTATCCCG
>JAADIR010000241.1:34802-35839 GCA_013151245.1 Chlorobiota bacterium | reverse complement strand
TAAATTCTTTAGCGCAAAATTTGTTTATGAAGATAAAAGGTTTATTGATTACTCGGTTGAGTTTTATTAAAATGTGCGGGCATTATTACATTCAAATTTTTACCGTAAAACGTTTGAAAAATTCTAATAAATAATTGAAATATTTGTCATAGTTTCTTTGAGTTTCTCTTAAATGACACTCGTTTAATCTCTTAATAAATTTAGTTTTATTTCCGCCCGATTCAAGTTCTGTCCAATTAATATGGTATCCAAAATATTGTAGATAAATACTTAAGATTAGTCTCCCGATTCTTCCGTTAGCGTCGTAGAACGGATGAACTTTTACAAATTTACGATAAAAAGAGAGCCCGTTCTTTATAGGTTCTTTCGCGTCGGAACGGAGAAAAGAAAAAGCGTCAAGTAATTCCGAACGGATTTCGTCGGGCGTGGCGCCAAAGAATTTTGGTGAACCTAATTTAGACTTGTCAGCTCCGCCGAAACCTACTTTGCCTTGATTAGGGTCGCTTGCCCTTCTAAACTCACCGGCGTTGCCGAGAATGCCCGTAAATAAATACTTATGAAACTGAATTGAGAATTGATAAAACAATGAAGGAAAATGTTCCCCTTCTGAAATCAGTTTTTCGAATGAATATTTTAATAAACTGCTTGGCGGGTCTTTTAATGTTTTTATAAAATCGAGATTATTTTTTTCTAGTTTTTCATGTCGGGATAAAAGGATCCTTAATGCAATAGCGGCCGGATATTTTTTCGATGGAGGAAAATCGTCCATTAACTCTTTTAGATATTCTATTTCTTGGCTATTTATCAAACCATTTGCCAAAATTTTTATTGAATTCCATCTCGGCGTTTTTTTCAAACTTCAGATATTCATTTAATGACGAATAAACGATTGACGAAGCGTTTGAATCGTTGTCAAAATCCATAATGAAAGAATAATAAAGGTCCGTCTCAACGGGATAAAACTTTTTTCTATGATGAATGGGGAAATTTTTGGCAAAACTTAATTTTGAATAATAATCGTAAATTTTTTCTTTTTC
>JAADIR010000241.1:22308-34726 GCA_013151245.1 Chlorobiota bacterium | reverse complement strand
AAATCGTTAAATTTCCCGTAACTTGATAAAATAAAATCGATAAATTTTTTGTCGTTTGAATTTAGTTTCGATGCTCCGTTTAAAAGCGGTAATTCTCGTTTAGTTTCGTAGTCCTTAAAAATTGTAGAAACTTCTTTAATAAACGGTCCGGTTTTCGTTTTAACAAAGCATAAATTCAAAACGTCGTTTTTTGATACAACCGACCATACGTTAACAAAATATAAAAGCTTCATTAATTTTTGAACCGAAATCCTTGAGCCGGAATTCTCATATTCTTTTACTATGAAGTATGCGATATTTACTGCATTAATATTTTGCATTGGGTAATTAATTAAGCGATACGAATTACTAAATAATTTTACGCTTTTATTGTAATAAACAATTGTGAATAATACAAGCGTTTTTAGTTACTTCACCTTCTTCTTCAAAAACCCTTTTATCGCTTCGTTTACGAAAGACGGATTTTCAATCGGCGACATATGACCGGCTTTCGGAACTACTTTGAACTTTGCGCCTTTGATTTTTTCCGCCATTTTCTTCATTACGTTCGGCGGAGTTAATCCGTCTTTTTCGCCGACGAGAATTAAGGTCGGGATTGAAATATCTTTCAAAAATCTTTTAGTCGATGTTCTGCTCAACATTGCAAAGAGCGCGCCTTTAACGCCAATCGGGTCGTTTCCGCTTGAACGGTTGATTATTTCGTTGTAAAGCTCTTTCAAATCTTCTTTCGATTTTTCGGCGAAGCAAGTCGGCACGAAAGATTCCACGAATGCCCGTAGCCCTTCAACGTTAATTTGATTGATCTTTTGAGCGCGTCCGAGTTTTCCTTTGTCGCCGTCGGCTTCGGCGCGCGTGTCGCAAAGAATTGCCGCGGAAAAAACGTCTTGAGAAATTTCTAATGCGCGAAGCGTAATATAACCGCCCATTGAAAGACCGCAAACAATCGGCTTCTTTAAGTTTAAACCTTCAATAACGGAGAACAAATCCATAACATAGGCTTCCATTGTGTATTGTCCGTCGCCCACATAGCTTTCGCCCAAACCGCGTATGTCGTAAGCTACGCAAAAATAATCTTCCTTCAGCGCGTTGATTTGGTTCATCCACATTGTGTGATCGTAAGGGAAACCGTGCACAAAAACAATCGCCTGCTTTTCGGGATGACCGTATAAATTAACCGATAAACTGTTTATTACTCTTTTCATTTATTATACCTTTTAATAAATTGTATTTTAATTCAAATGAAAATACTAATCAATGATCGAATCTTTAAAAATAGCAAATAAAAAAATAATTCTTCGCCTTTCGGCGATTTTTCTCTCGGTTTTATTGATTATTATTTTCAGCGGTTTTGTTTCTTTCTTTAACGCGGGCGTTGAAGAGACTTTCGATTCAATCTTTTCGCGATACGAAGCCGACACGAACATCGTTCTTATCAAGATAACGGAAAACGATATTGAAAAATTAGGAAGCTGGCCTCTTAAGCGCAGTTACTACGCGCTTCTTTTTGATTATTTGAATAAATACAACGCGAAAAAAATCGGGTTGGAAGTTTTTCTTTCGAGCGGACTACCTTATCAAACGGTTTACAACGAACTTCTTTCGGAAAAGGCAAACGAAAAGAACAACATTGTTTTCGGTTCTCTGTTGAGCGGAATGCGGATTGAAAACGGGCGCGTCGTCGTCGATTCGATAATTTACCCGCAGCTAAAAGAGATAAACAAAGATTTACTGACGGGACATTTGAATTTCCTTTCGGAAGGGGAAATAGAAATTCCTCTTTCCGTTCAAATAGGCAACGTAAATGAATACGCGTTTTCTAAAGCGCTCGTCGGAAATTCTTTTATGCCGGAAAATAATTTGATGCGTGTCAATTTCAGAATCTCTCCGGAATCTTATAAAAGTTATTCGCTGCTGCGGTTTTTCGATTTGGCGAATAATCGCGATCCTTCGCTAAATTATTTAAAGAATAAGATTGTGATAATCGGAGTGACCGACCCCTCGACCGCAAAGATGTTCGACGTTCCTTTCTTGGGAAAAATTCCCGGATTGATTATTCACGCCGCCGCGGTTGATAATTTACTTAACGGATATTTTTGGAAACGCGATTATTTTACTCTGTCAACGTTTATTTTTATCGTTCTTCTTCTGCTTCCGATGTTTATTGAAAAGAAGATAAGTTACGCGCCTGCGCTTACCGCCGTTTTCACTGTTTTGGTTTTTGTTTCTCTCTTCTTTTTCGAAACCGATTATCAGATTAATTACGCCGCGTTGATTTTTACGTTTATATTGCTGCTGACGTCTGAAGCGTTCATTCGAATAAGAGAAAAGGAAGACGAGTTTTCCGAATTGATCGACGAAGCCGAAGCTCTCAAAAAAGCGTTGAAAGCTAAAGAGGAAGAACTTTTCAAGATTGAGGCTCAATCTTCCGACGCGCCAACCGATAGCGACGTCCGCGTAGCCAAATTAAAAGAAGAAATCGAGCGGTTGAAAAAAGGGGAAGAGGACAACGAAATTTTCGAACCGCCTGAAGAAAGTGAATTGAAGACCGAACGATTTTTCGATTTGGTTTACAGAAGTCCGAAGATGAAAGAAGTAGTGGAAACAATTGAAAAGATCGCGCCGCAAGACGTTGCCGTTTTAATTACCGGCGAAAGCGGAAGCGGAAAAGAATTGGTTGCGCGAGCCGTTCATAAAATGAGTCTGCGAAAAGATAAAAATTTCGTAGCCGTCAATTGCGCCGCTCTTTCCGAGACTTTGCTAGAAAGCGAATTGTTCGGGCATGTGCGCGGGGCGTTTACCAACGCGGTAGCCGATAAAAAAGGAATGTTTGAAACGGCGGACAAAGGAACGATTTTTCTCGATGAAATCGGCGAGACGAACGAAAACTTCCAAGTTAAACTTTTGCGCGTTTTACAGAACGGAGAATATTTGAAAGTTGGTTCGTCCCAAGTCCGTTACGCAGACGTTCGCGTTATTGCGGCGACAAATAAGAACTTGGAGAAGTTGGTCGCGGAAAAGAGATTGGGAAGATTTGTTTTACAGATTGAACGTAATCAAAATTAATCTTCCGCCGCTGCGCGAAAGGAAAGAAGACGTAGAAGCGTTAGTCGAACATTTCGTGAAATCGCACGATGAATCTTTCTCCGTTTCAAAAGCGGTAATCGAACAACTCGTTCAAAACGATTGGAAAGGAAACGTGCGGGAATTGGAATCGGTTATAAAACGCGCCGTTATTTTTGCCGAAGCGGAAAAAAGAACGATGATAAAATTGAGCGATTTGCCGAAAGAATTGGTCAATTACAAAAAATCGGATATGGAAAGTTTGATCATCGATTCGCTTCGCGACAAAAAGTTTTCTCATTCGTCAATTAATGAAACGGCAAAGGAACTCGGCGGTTTGAGCAGAACAATGGTTTCCGAATATCTGCGCGGATTTTTCTTTAAAGAATTTGTGAACAACGATTTCGATTTGGAAATAGCCGTCGAGTCGGTCGCCGGTTCAAACGAAAAAGAAGCTCTCGATAAAATAAAAGCGAAATCGGCAACTTATATCGGCAACGTCGAAAAAGATTTATCAAAATTAACGGATTTGAAATTTGAAAGCGTAAAAGAAAAATTCAAATCGAAATACAGAAATCTTCCGAACAAATATCATCTTTATCTCGATAAAGTTATTCAATATCTAATTTCCAAAAAATAAGTTCCTTCGCCCTTCCGTTTTGCATCTCAAGTTAATTGTGATTTTTATCACACACGCCTGAGAAAAATCGAGTCAGGCATTTCCGCATAAAAGCAGGCGTTTTAGTTTGACGTTTTTCTGAAAAGGAAGTAATCCGATCATTTGGAAAGCGCGTTTTTAAGCGATATTCGACATTTATTTCAGTGGGTTTTTAACCTGAACGCCGACGCTTTGCATTGGCACAATTGATGAATGATTGATTGCAGACGCAAACGAAAAATCAATCAACAAAACGGAGGTTAAAATGACTTACAAACAAAAACTCGCAAACGGCATTCTTATTCTGCTTTTCGGTTCATTCGTATTCTTCGGCTGTCAGAGCGAAGACACAATAATCGATCCGACAAATAACGGAAGCGCCACCGATCAGGAGGCGTTGAATAAGATAATTGAAAACGACGAATTAATTCAATCGTTCGAGCCGAATTATAACGAGGAAGACGCAATGGAACTCGGGCTTGCAAAAGTGAATACCGAGATTTTTCCCGTCCGCGTCGGGCAAAGAATGACTTTAACGGATATGAACGTTGAATACGAGTTCGACGCAGATTCTGCGATAGGAACTATTACAAAATATTTCGACGGCGTTCTGAGAATTGCCGCTTCTTACGAAGAATGGGAGCCGGGGGATTCGGCAATCGTTGACACGGTAATTGAAAAAGAATTTTCTACCGTAATGACGAGAAAAGTGATTTTTCAAAAAGTCGGAAATTCGATTTTCCCGGACAGCAACTGGGTGATAAAAGCTCTTTCGCTTCCGGCGGGCGGAACCGCCGCTTCGGGAGTTGAAATAACAAAAGTAACGGTGGAAATGCCCGACGGAGATTTCTTGGAAATTACCGAACCGAACGAGTATTATTTGTATCGCCGTCCGGGTTTCAGAAATCAAGTTCCCGTAATTCCGCGCTACAGAGACGTAAACGTTCAGGTTGAAGTAAATTCGGCTTACGCGGATTCCGATTTTGTAACGTTAACTTTCGGCGCAATGTTCAGACATAACAACAGAAGAGCGAAAAAACTTTTCCATCTCGTTTCGGAAGAATTTGACGGAGCGGTTTATCATCGCGTTTACGAAGCGACTTGGAGAACGGCGCAATGGCCCGGCTTCAAACACGCAATAATCAATGTTCTTCCGTATCAAGCGGTTAAAGAATTGGAAGGCGCCGTTGAAGAAAACACTTGGGGAATTCCTTATATTGTAATATAAATCTGGCGACGGGAAGACCCGCGCGGTCTTCCTTTCCCTTTTGTTCTAAATTAAAAAGAAATTAAATTACGGCAATGAAATTGTTAAACAAAATATTAAAATTTAATCGAATCTTCTTTCCTATTCTTCTTTCGGGAATCTTCCTTTTTTCGTGCGGCGAACCGGTTCCGACTGAAATTATTCCCGCCGCGACAACCGACGAAGAATACGACGTGGAAATTTTGTCTCCTAATCCAAACGAATACGTTTACTCTACCGGATACGACAGCACGGGATTGGTGGAACCGCTTCCGAGATTTGACAGCTACATTTTGTTGAGCGGCGTGAAAAACGATTTCGACGGAAACATTAGGCGCAAAGGATACGGCGGCGCGGTCTTTTTCGATAAGAACGCTCCCGTTTACGATCCGTTAGGCAAATTGATCGGTTACAAATCGCGCGCGCTCGGAAGAGTTACGTTCGATGGAGATACCGCCAGAATAGTTCCGCGTTTGATACGATTTTTAGCCGGAGGAATAATTCGAGATACGATTGGCGGAGTGCGCCATATTTCCATATTCGACAGACGGAATGCCGTTCATCCGTTTTTCCCTTACGACGCCGACGTCGCCTTCAAGCTGAAGGTCTTTGGCGGCGGCGCGTTTGAAACCGTAATCCATACTCCGCCGGAAATCGACGGAAAACTCAAAATTACCGGTTCGCGCGCAAATCACGATTTGAAAGTTGAACTCCTTTGGAACGGAACGGGAAGGGGAAAAGCGGAGATTATTTTCGGGGGAATTTTGAATTCGAACGGCGAACTCTTTCCGCTGCTTAAGTTTACTATCGCCGATAACGGAAGAATAAGAATTCCCAATTCCGCTTTGGCAAAAATTCCCTTTGACCGTTTTGATAAAATGACGATAACGCTAATAAGAAGAATCGAAAAAATTGTTGACAATAATACACTAAATAAGAATTTCATTGCCGCGCAAAGTATTCACAATATTGTTTTCGACGTTCCCTAAAATCAAACCGCTCTTTTTAATCGTCGCGTTGGTTTTCTCTTTTTCCGGCGCAACCGCGCAACAATCGGTTGACTTAATGGGAACAATTCAGTCGAATGGAAACGGACGGTTCAGGCTAAACAGCTTTGAATTGAATCCCGTAAATTTTTCGCAAACTCGCGATTGGGAGATAAGCATGAATTACGGAACGGCAATATCCGGCTCGGGTTACGCGGGCAACTTTTCGGTGATCTCTCTTTCGAAAAGATTGGGCGGCAGTTATCTTTACGCCAGAATTACTCCCGGCTACCGGATGGATTTTACTTTCAACGCCGGCGCGCAAATTATTTACGCGGATACTACGGAAGTTTTGAAATCCGCTTTGGAATATCGCGAAAAATTCGGAGTAGGATTCTCGCATAAATTTTCCAAACTCTTTACGGTGGGATTTACTTTCAGATATTTCACGCAGAACTTTGCGCAGGAAATTTTAAGTCCGGTTTTCAACGATACGCTGAACGCGCTTTATTCCGAAACCGTGGAATACAAAACAAATTATTGGCGGGGAGATTTCGGGATTGTCTATTCCCCGATTCCCGAATTGAATTTTTCCGTCGCGTCGTTTAATTTACTTACGCTCAACGAAACGGAACAATTATCTAACGATTTCGATTACGCGATGGATACTAAAAAAGGCGCAATTTTCGGGGTCGATTATTTTCCGACGGATAATTTTTCCGCGACGGCAAGGGTTGAAACCGACGCTTCTTTTTTTGCGGGAATGAATTACGGCTTCAATCTTTTCGGAGGAAAATTTTCGGTTGCCGGAGCCGCGTTTCACGATGAAAACCAAGAACCCTATATCGCCGGAATAATTCCCTCTCTTAATCTTTCCCTTAATTTTTTAAGTTTTACGCTTTCGGCGGCGCATTATTTTTCCGATCGCGATAAATCTTTTACCGATGAAGAGTTCTTTAATTACGGCGTTAGTAATTTGGTAAACAACAGATTTTCGAAGGACAGAATTCAATTTGCAATTAACGCCGCTCTATCGTTTACGCCGGAAGAAAAATTGAAGCTGCTCGACGTGAAAATTGAAAAGGAAATTTTTCCCGCGCTTTCGGGCATTTACGTTAACGAACCTTTCGCAACGGCGGTCGTGGTTTCGTTAAGCGACAATCCCGAAGACGCCGTGGTTTCCGGTTATATTCCCGAGCTGAATGAAAACGAAGTTCATTCTCCCGCGGTGAAAATCTCTCCGCGCGATACGGTCGAAATTCCCGTTTACACTTTAATTGAAAATACGCGGCGAATCGGGAAAAGAAAAATAGTGGAGGCGGAGTTTAAAATTTACTCCGGCGCCGGGGAACTTAACGGAAAATTAAACAAACCGGTTTTAGTAAACTCGGTTAACGGTTGGGACGGAAGAGTCGAAACGTTAAAATACTTTATGAATAAAGATTTGGAATACGCCGTTCAATATTCGAAAACCGTTCTTAACGAACATAAAAGAGAATTGGAAGAAACGGACGCGCGGCTGAAAAATTTTGCAAAAGCCGAAATTTTGTTTAACGATTTTGCCGAAAAAATCTCTTACGTTTCCGATCCGCGCACTTCCGCCGAATATGTGCAGTTTCCAAGTCAAACTCTTAAATTAAAAGGGGGCGACTGCGACGATTTGAGCGTGGCGGTTTGCGCTTTGTTCGAAAGCGTCGGAATTGAAACGGCTTTTGTGGATTATAAATCGAAAGACGGAATAAGTCACGTAAATATCATTTTTAATACGAAACTCTCTCCCGAAGAGAGTTCTTTAATTACGATTAACGATAAAAAATATATTATTCGAAACAGTATCCGCGACAGAGCCGAATTGTGGATTCCTCTGGAAACTACGTCGTTAAAGAATTTTGAAACGTCGTGGTCTCTGGGAGCGGAAAAATTTAGGAAAGACGCCGTTGAAAATCTCGGTTTGTCCAACGGAACCGTTAGAATAGTAGATATTTATTAACATAAATTTTGAAGGAAGAAAAATGAAAACGATAATTTTAATTTTATTTATCAGTATAAATCTTTTCGCGCAGCAGTTCAAAGTTGAAAGCGTAAAAGGAACGGTAAAAGTCCTCCACGGAACCGAAGAATCTTTTCGTCCGGTGAAGGTTGGGGAATACTTAAACGGCGACGATCTTCTTTTAACCGAAGAAAATTCTTTCGTAAGATTGAGAAACGAAGAAAGCAATTTCGCGCTTAATTCGAACGCCGCGTTGGGGCTTGATAGAATCAAAAAAATATCTATCAACGATCTTCTGCTGACGCTTGCAATGGAAGAAATCAAAAGCGTTCCCAAAAGGGAAGGGAAAAGCGAAGGAAGAAACACAGCCGTTTACGGAACGGAAATTTCCGACAAAGCGTTAACGGAAACAACCGACGAGATCGGCGAAAAGATGCTCAACGGAGCAAAGCAGCTTGCCGAAAACGGTTTTGAAGAGTCTGCGATTATTGCGGCAAAGGAAACTTACGAGAAACATCCCTTAACGAAAAAGATAATTAAAAAACGGCTCTATTTTGCCGGGCTGCTCGAAAATCTCGGACTTTCCGAAGAAGCCCTCGATGAGTATAACGACATAAAAAAATACGCTTCCGACAAAGAAGACATTTCTTTAATCGACAAAAAAATCGAAGAGATTGTTTTGAAAAAATAATAAAGTTCGACTAAAATGCAAGGAATTGCAAAATAGTCAAGACTTTTTTGCAAAGCGCTGCATTTTAGTCGAGTTTAATAAGCGTCGCACTTTAAAATAGAAATAATGTAGTTGAAGATAAACTTTGCGTCTTCGCGCCTTTGCGGTAAAAATCAGTTTGCCGCAAAGACGGAAAGACGCGAAGATACGCTATTTTATGAGATTGATTTTAATTCTATTGATGTAATTTTTGTCGGCGCCGTCGGCGTTCATTTGAAGAATGTAAACTCCGCTGCCGAGATTATTTCCGTCGAGCTGAATTTTGTAAGTTCCCGCTTCGGCTGATTGATTGAAAAGTTCTTTTACCTTCCTACCTAAAATATCATAAAGAGCAATATTAACGACCGCTTGTTCGGGCAGTTGAAATTTTACGGTCGTTGCCGGGTTGAACGGATTCGGATAGTTCTGGAAAAGTTTAAATTCCGTCGGAAGAAGTTCCGTTTCAACAATAGCGCTGTATTCAAACCCGCCGTCAAAATCAATTTGCTTAAGTCTGTATTTGTTCAAACCGGTTCCCGGCTTTTCATCGACGAACGAATAAGAATGTCCGTCCGCAGTAGTTCCGTTTCCTTCCACAAACCCTATTTCTTTCCATTCGCTTTCAACTTTATCCTTTTTCCTTTGAACTTGAAAACCTTTGTTGTTTGTCTCCGTTGCGGTTTTCCAAGTTAATAAAACATTTCCTTCAACTGCGTTCGCGGAAAAACTCGTTAATTCAACCGGAACGTTGTTATCGATTGTCATTGTAACCGGAACTATTTTTTCCGGCGCGTTCGGGTCGTTGCTTGTGATAATTACGTCCATTGAGTAATCGCCTTCGGGATATTCGTTCGCTTCAAAAAGCAATTCAATTTGCGCGCTGAATCCGGAGTAAATCGTTCCCGAAAAATCTTGAACGGTCAGCCATTCCGGATCGGAAGAAATTTTAACCGCCATATCATTGTGAATATAGGGCGCGTTATAAGCAATTTGCAGCCCGTCGGTTCCGTCTGCGTTCTCAATTCCAACCGTCGCGCCTTGAAGATCGCCCGACATGGATTTATAGTAAACCATAATTCTACCGGTTGAATAAAGAACATATTGATAAGTATATGTTCCCGCGCCGTTATACTGTTTCCAATCTGTGAATTGAACAATAAACTTATTTCCGTCGGTTTTATAATAAAGACGCCCGCCGTTGTCGGCGGTTAAATCGTCCCAAAAAGCGCAAATCATATCGTTTGGCAAAAAAGAGTTTGGAATTGCTTTATTAGAATATGTCGCGTCGGTTTCCTGAACAAAAGTAATATATCCGTTTGTCGAAAAATAAATTTGAGTTTTCGGGTCGCCGTAAAATTTGAAGTTGATTCCTAAATTAATAGGACCGGCGTAACCTTCGTCCAATTCGTTGTAAGCTCCCGTAGGGTCCCAATTCGTAACCTCTGTTCCCGTCGCCGAGATGTCGTTCCAGACATATTGCGGACCGCCCGTTTCGTCGCTGTCAATCCATTCGTAACCGTAAACGTCCGGTCCTCCCGCGCCTTGAATTGACATTCCTTTTTTCTCTTCGGCGGTTTTACTGATTGTTTCGTTCGACGCGGATTTTTGAATTTCCGGTTTCGGTTTAATTTTTAGTTTAACCGAGCCTTCGGGAAATGTGTTGTTGTCGGTTGTTACCGCAAAATCAAGAGTGGAAGAATTTTCGCTTTGATTTAAGACGGTTATAAAATCCGTTAACGTTTGATTTTGCGCAAGGTCGTGATGCATCGCTTCCGGCGTTACGGAAATAACCGGCGCGGCAAGCGTTGTTCCGTTAGCTTGATTTGAAATAGGCGACCAGTTGTTAAAAATATCCGCCGATTTAATTGCGAAATAGTATGTCGTTTCAAAAGGCAAATTATTTACCGTTAATGTGTTTACGCTTCCGGCGTCTCCGACGGTTCCGGTAAATGGAATTTGCGCCGCCGAAGAAAAACCGGCTTCCGTAATTGGGGAATTTGAATAACGAATATCAAAAGCTACGACGCCTTGCACTGTAGTGTCAACCGGAGTCGTCCATTCTATTGTAAGCGAGTTTGAAGTTCTATTTGGGATTGACAAATCGGTAATCGCATCCGGCGGAGTAGAATCGGGAATGATTGCATTGTTTATTGCTTCCAATGCGTTAAGAATTCCCCAGCCGTATTCTCTGTCGGGGTTATCGGCGTTGCTCGCCGCGCTTCGCATAATGTCGCGAACGAGTATCGGCGGCAGGTTCGGGTTGTATTCCAAAATCAACGCGGCAACTCCGGCTGCTAGCGGACAGCTGAAAGAAGTTCCGCTTGACGTTGTGTATCCGGTTGCGCTATACGGAGAAGCGACCGTTACGCTTGAGCCCATCGCCATAACGTCCGGTTTGATTCTGCCGTCAACGGTATTGCCTACGCTGCTGAAACTCGAACGGCTTCCGCTCGAAGTAACCGCGCCGACGGTAATAACGCTGTCTCCGTCCGCGGGCGCGCCTAAAGTATTATGCGTTGCGTTATATCCTTCGTTGCCGGCGGAGTTTACTACGACAATTCCTTTTTTAACCGCAAGGTCTGCGGCAATTGTAATTACCGCCGTGTTGCCGTCCATATCTTCCCAAGTATAGCCGTCGTAAGGCGGATCAAAAGAAAGATAACCGAGAGAAGTTGAAGTAACGTCAACTCCGCGGTCGTCCGCCCATTCAAGAGCCGCCGCCCAATTGTCTTCTTCAATCGGAGTTTCGCTTTCGGTGTTTTCCGTTTTTGCAAGGAGATAATTTGCGCCGAACGCCGGACCTATTAATTCTCCTTCCTTAAATCCGCCGATGGTTGAAAGCGTTTCGGTTCCGTGCGAGCCGTCGCCCATATCCGAGCCGTTGCTTACGTCCGCGTCGCCGTTTACAAAATCCCAAGTATCCACAATATTCATATTGTCAAAAACCTCATGGGAAAGAAGGCTGAAACCCGCGTCCATTAAGCAGATTGTTATTCCCGCTCCGGTATAGCCCAAATCATGAACCGCCGGTACGTTTATCTGATTCAATTGCGTATAGGAAGCGCCGTAATTGTATGAATGAGTTCCGGCAATTTCGTTTTCGGACGGGATGATTTTATCGTCATTAGTAAGTTCAACCGGTTTGGCTTTTTTAAATGTACGAACCAAGTCAAGTTTTTTTACAAATGTAAAACTTTTCAAGGATCCGATTTGTTCTTTTGAAAGATATGCGCTGACGGCGTTCAGCCATTTCGATTTTTGTTTGATTTTAACTCCGCTGTTTTCTAACCGTCGTAAATAAACGCTATTAATAGGAACGTCCGTAAAATCAACTAATTGATCTTGAGGTAAATATTTTGCGCGTCTCTTTAAAGACTTTGCGCTTACGATTGACGACGGATTATTCAGATAAGCCGAAACATTGTTTCCCTTATCCGAAAAATAAATCCAAGTTAGTATCGGTTTGTCGGAAGATTTCTCCAACTTATAGTTCAGCAGTTTTGTTACTTTATTTTGCGCCGAAGCGGCGGAAAATAAAGCGGTTGATAAAACTAAAATAATTGTTAGAATAATTTTTGAATTTCTTTGCAGCATTATGCCCCCAATAGAAAATAATATTTAAAAACTTTTTAATTAATAAAGATACAAATCTTTGAATATAAATCTAAGAATAGTTAAAAATTAAAATTATTGTAACGAAGAGGTTTCAGCGTTCGGTTTGCAGTTTTCGGCGCGGCATTTATTTTAATTGGGCGACTCTGCGAGGATG
>JAADIR010000241.1:0-22241 GCA_013151245.1 Chlorobiota bacterium | reverse complement strand
CGAAACAATGACGGTTATCAATTATTGCTTTTAGAGTGAACTCATTAATGATTTCTCTCTTTTTTAGATTTAGTTAACTCTTCGTCCAGCCAAACTCTTAATTCGGGATCTCTGTTTAATTCGGAAGAATAAATTTCATCAATCGTAATCCCGCTTTTCTCAAGAGTTGAAATAAAGAGTTTTGTATAATTGCCTAATTTATTTCTGCTGTGTTCGGAAGATTTATACTGATAGTACTCAAGCATCATTCCTCTAAATTGCTTTTCGTGATGTTCTCTATAGTGATGTAGAGGCATCTTACCGTCAATCCAAGTAAAACTCATAGGATATTCCTTAGGATGAAACATAACGAAGAACCAATGCCAAACAAGAATTGCGAGAGAAGCGAGGATAGCTTCGTAAAAGTGAACAATTTCACTTACTTTGATCAGCCAAACCGGAGCCCAATCTCCTACGGTTGTTGGGAACCACAAGAAGAAACCGGTAAGCCCCATTACAAAAGTTCCCCAAATAAGCGCCCAGTATTCCGCTTTTTCCGCATAATCATACTGCCCGAACTGCGGGGGTTTTTTGCTTAGATGCAAATAATACATAATATTATCCACCGCTTGCTTCAGATCGTCGAATCTCGGCAGCAATTCGTAAAGGACGTCTCTGCCCCGCGGAGTAGCCAAAAGGTAAATTACATGGTAGATTCCGGTTGCAACCATAATAACGGCTGCGGTTCTATGAACGACTTGTCTTATCGGTTCGGATAATCCCAATGAAAGTAATCCTTCCGCCCAAAAACTGTAAGGAAACCTTAAGGCAAAGCCGGTAATTGCAAGAGTGATGAATGAAGTGAGCAATAAAATATGCTGAATTATTTCATTCTTCGTAAAGCGGGGAAGACCGACGACGTTCTTTTCTTTTTTCCGTCTTTTTCTAATTTCAAAAATAAAAATGATTAAGTTGTGAAGAACCATTCCGCCAATTACGGCTATAATCAACCAAAAATAAACAGTCTTCACAACATTCTCAACGACTCTTGCTTTTTTTAACGCCGTTTTATGCGAATAACTTTTTGCAAATACTTCAGATGCGTTGGTATGGCATTTTTTACAAGTCTTTGTAATATTTCTACTATTAATGGTTGATAAAGAATCTTTTTGCGGAAGAATACTGTGAACCCCGTGACAATCAATGCATAATGCGGCGCGTCTGTCTCCTCTTGTAACGGCTAAGCCGTGATAACTGTTTAAATACGCCTCAACCTGACCGCCGGTCTTACCGAATTTCTTAGCAATTTTTGAATTGGCATGGCAAGCAATACACGTATGATCTTGCAGGATTTCTTTGTTCTTTCTTTCATCGCCTAATTTGGGGTCTTGAATATTATGTTCGCTATGACAATCAACGCACACCGGAGCTTCCTTAATTCCCCGCTGAACCTGTTTCCAGTGAATTGAGTTTTTATATTCTTTAACAATTTTGGGATGGCAGCGCGCGCATGTATTGGGAATGTTAACTGTCGCTATTTTTGAGCCCGGTTGAACGCGGTTTTTAATATTGTGCACGCCATGACAAGTTATGCAAGTAGGCGCGTCTTTATCTCCCGCAGCAAACATTCTACCGTGAATTGAGCGGTCGTAAGTTTGTTCCGGCGGCAAGGAACTCAAATCGAATTTTCGAATAATTACCGGATTGTCGTGACACGAGCCGCATGTTTTAGGAATGTTTACGGGATTTACCGGACTACTGCCGTCTTCAACCGGAAGAATTTCGTGAGAGCCATGACAATTAGTGCAATTTGCCGCTTCCTCATGTCCGGCCGCAAGAGATATTCCATGAACGCTTTCCGCATGTTCTTTTGTAACATCGGCATGGCAAATTCCACAATTAGCTTCTTTCGAAGGTTCAGGATAATCTTCATGAACTTCGAGATTCTGCGCAACGTATTGATGACAGTCGGAACATGCCAAATCCGAATGGACTGATTTTTGAAGATTTACTCTAACGTTTTTAACTTCATCATGGCATTCAGCGCATTTTTTATCGGAAACGGTTTTTAATGCGTGGAATCCGTCCGCATGTTTCGTATCGGAGTGGCAGGCTGAACAGTAGTACAGCGATTTGTCTTGAATATCTGAAGGTTTGTCAACATAATGAAATCCATGACAAGTTTTGCATGTCGGTTTTTTCTTACTGCTGTCGAGTTTTAACCGGTGATGAACGTCATTGTGGCTTAATATCGAATATTTGCCGTGGCATGAAGTGCAGTTTACTTTGTAGATATTTATGCCGTCTTTGTGGGGAATGTTCTCAGCGTCAAACCCTATATGACAATCGACGCATTTTAAATTTCCATGCGCCGAATTTTGAAAGTTAGGATTGCTGACATAAAGGGAAATTTCTTTGTTCCCTCTTTGTTCTTTAAGCCCTTTATCAGAGTGACAATCAACGCACTCATTATTTTGACCATAAAGGGAAGATGCAAAAACGAAAATAAAAATGTACAGAATAAACTTACCGGCAAATGGAAGTTTCATTTGTTCCATATAAGCTGTCCCGCGAGAAAGTAAAAAAATAAGAATTATTTTTTATTATAAGCCTTTAATGCATTCACTACATTTTGCATAACTTCAATAACTACCGTCTGGCTATTGCTTTTTACCTGATCCAAAATCTGTTTATGGATTTTTACATGATTTTGATTAATTCTATTAATAAACGGTCGGCTCTTTTTAGTAAGTTTAACCATTACGTTCCGTTTATCATTGGCGTCGGTAAGACGGGTTATGTAATTCTTTTCCTCGAGAGACGTGAGAATATGAGTTATTCTTCCGGGAGTAAGTTCCAGTTCTGTCGTTAAAGTTTTGATTGACAAAGTAGGTCTTCCGGTAAAAAGGCGAAGACATCTGAATTCCGCGGGCGTTAAATTATATTGCGCCGCAAAATTAACTTCTTTTTTGTTGCAAGCTCTGGCTATTTCGCAACTCAGTCTTGCCATTTCCGATGCAAGTTTTTCTTTTGACATATCCGTTCGTATATTATTGTAAAATATTTATAGTCTAAACTAAAATATTCTAAATAGATATACAAGGGTTATTATAAACTTTGGCAAAAAAAATGTTTTCGGCATTTTAATAATAACCTTCCCGGTCTCTCTTTTTTTAGAAACTTCTATTTTCAACAAAGTAATTTACACATGTTACGCAGAATTTTAATATGTGTTAAAAACGATAAAAAATTGCGCCATTGCGAAAAGTCCGGCAACCGCCGGACTTATTACAATATAGCAATCAATTAATTGTATAAAAAAACCATTGAATAAATAATAAGAATAATAATAATAATACCGGTAATTAAAGCGGAAAAACCGAAAATTTTAGCGATAGTTGTAAACGCCTGTGAAGGAGGAGCCATAAATTTTCCTTCCAATTCCCCGCTTTCTTGAAGAGTTTCATATTCTCTCGGGCGATCTTCTTTGAATTCTTCAATAGGAACGCCGCCGGTGAAAATAACCGTGTCCATAGGAAATTTATCCGGTCGGAAATGAGTGTTAAAAAAGTGAACCGTAAAAATAAAACCCGCCGCAAGAAGAGCTTCGTCGCTGTGAATTATTGTAGCTACGTTTATCAGCCAGCCGGGTAAGCCAATTGCGGTAAAAAATTCAGGAAACCAAAGCACAAGCCCCGTAGAGCCGATTACCGTAATGCCCCAAAAAACGGCAAAATAATCGAACTTTTCCCAATATGTCCATCTTCCGTACTGCGGGCGCGGTCCCAAACCCCAAAACCACTTCACGGTTTGAATAAATTCCTTTAAATCGTTTTTATTCGGCACAAGAGAATTTTCGCCGGAAAACATTTCTTTGAACGAACATTCGCACTTGACTAACTTTTTGATCAAATACCAGAGGTGCATAAAGAAATATAGGAACGTAATCATTGCGGCAAAGCGGTGAATAGTGCCTGTAACTTCGTAACCCCCAAGTATTTTAGAAATAGTTTGAAATACCGACATTTCGGAAAACTTAATAACCATTCCCGTAATTGCAAGCGAAAGAAAACTGATTATAACCAATACGTGCAGAAGTCTGGGGAAAGCCCCAAATCGAGTTATATATATTTCTTTCTGTTCATTCCGCATTTTACTTCTCCTTTTCCGATTTCTTTTGTTTATTAGCTTTTCTTTTCTCTATAAAAGCCCTGGGAAGCCAGAACAACGTGTGCAATCCGAAAAAGCTAAATGTTCCAATCAGCAGAATCGTCATGAACCAAAATGTATAATAGAGGAAAGGATATTTGTTTTTATCGTGATGCGTTGCGTGCGTTAAATAGCCGACGAATTTTCTGTTGGAATTCGGATGACAAGTTTTACATGTTTGAACTATATTTTTATAACTAAGCCGCGAATCCGGCGAATCCGGCGGAAGTATGTCATGCGAACCGTGACAATCCGAACATTTTGCCGTTTTTTCCGAACCGAGTTTTGTTACTTTTCCGTGAAAAGTGTCAAAGTACGTTTTTGTTACGTCTTCGTGGCATTTGCCGCATTGATTGATAATCTTTTGACGAAAATCCGCGTATTCAACTCGCTCAATTGTATGCGACATATGGCAGTCGTTGCAAACCGGAAGCTTTTTGTCCGTCTTGGTTACTTTCGGACTGTGCACGCTTTTTACAAAAATTTCATAAACTCCAAGATGGCACTTGGCGCACGTTTTGGGAATGTTTTTAGGGTTGACTGACGAATTAGGGTCTGAAATTGGAAGTTCGTGGTGCGTCGTATGGCAATCGGTACAGGTCGCGGTAACTAATAGACCGCTTTTCAGCAACCCTTTCCCGTGTATGCTCATTTCATAATTTTTAAAAATGTTGTGTTCAACGCCTTTGTATCGTAAGTCAGCCGGCGCGCCTTTTTTGTGGCATTGTCCGCATAAGTCGGGAATCCTTTTTGAAAATGTTGGGGAATCTCTATCGGAATGTTTCATAATATTGTGAGAGCCGTGACAGTCGGTGCAATACGGCGCCACTTCGTCGCCTTCTTTGTGAAGCGTTCCGTGAATACTGCTACTATAATTCTTCACCTCTTCAGCGTGGCAAATTGAGCAGTCAACTTTTCCGCTGCCTATGCAGACAGGGTTATTACCGGTAAAAACATTTGTGTGGCATTTAATACATGAATTATCTTTATGAACAGAGCGTTTAACTTCTTTATAATCGACATATAAAGAAATCTCTTTTCCGTTTTCGTTTTTCTTCAAATTTTTATTTGAATGACACCCCATGCACATATCGTCGGAAAGAGAATCTTCGTAAAAAACGCGTCTTACTTCATGCGGCTGATGACATTCGATACATGCGGGAATTTTACTCGGCTCCTTTTCCCACAGAACGCCATTAATTACTTTTTGATGAACCGCTTCAATTTGAGCGTGGCATTGCATACAGGTTTTTGCGATGTTGTTTTTATTAATAGACGACTCGGGATTTTCGTGCGGCAGAATTTTATGAGGAGTATGACAGCTTGAACAAACTGCGGTAACTATTAAACCGCGCCGGAAAAGACCGTCGCCATGAATCGACTGTTTGTAGTTAGCCAAAATATTGTGCTCGCTAATATCATTCAGTTGTGAAACGGTAGTGCCTTCTTTATGGCACTGACCGCAGAGATTCGGGACGTTCATTACATACGTTTTTGCCTTTGGATTTGTATGCGATAATATTTTGTGGCTTGAGTGGCATGTAATACAATTCGGCGCAGGATATTTGCCGCGGGAGAACGCTTGTCCGTGAAGGCTGATTTCATAATTCCCGACAACTTTTTTGTGACAACTTGCGCAAAGTTTGAGTAAGTCGTCTTCGCTGATTTTCGCGCTTTTGATTTTATGTCCGCCGCCGCCGTGGCAGTCAACGCATTCAGGTCCCGACTTGCCTTTCATAAATAGTTCGAAGTGTACGCTTTGTTTGTAACCTTTAACTTTGTTTTGAACGTGGCAAGAAAGACAGAGAGCGACGCGGTTCGTTTCAAATATTTCAGCCGGCTCAATCTCATGCTTTGTATGACATTCATAGCAAGCCACCGATTTTTTGCCGTGTATGCTGGCTTCAAACTCTTCAGTGTCATGACAATCCGAACAATCGACTTTTCCATCGTTCTTAGCATGCGGTAAATCTTCGGGGTCCACATTGGCGTGACAATCAACGCAAAGAATATCCCCATGAACGGATTTGGCAAACTTTGATTCGTCAACAAACAATGAGATTGTTTTTCCGTTCTTTTCCTTAGAAAGTCCTCTATCCGAATGACAATCAAAACATACGGAATTTTGTGCGAAAATTAGAGATGTGAAAAAGAAAGGAACGATAAATAGAATAAACTTCAAGACGGACAGAAATTTAATTTGTGTCATATAGTTTATATCTCGCGAAATGATAAAATATTTAAGAATTAATTTTTTATTTAATGCTATTAACGTATTATCTGCGTTTTGCATAGCTTCAGTTATTCAAATTGATTGTTTCTTCTGTTTTCTATTTAATCCGATATTTCTTTATGAATATTTATATGATTTTAATTAATTCTAAAAAAAGAGTAGTTTGGTTTTGCGAGGGTTGCCATTCCGTTCCGTATATCGGATGCATTCAATGCGCGGGCGGCAAAAAATTTTTCTTCCGGCAAAATAAAACCGTAAACAATTCCGGCGGAAGCAAAGTCCGCGTCGGTTGTTAAAGTTTTGATAGATCGATAATGTCTTTTCTTGAAAAGAGGAAGACAATTGCAATCGACAGGCGTAAAGTTATGTAGCGTCGTAAAGCGAATCTCTTTCTTGTTACAAGTTCTTTCTAGTTCGCGCGCTGAAATTTCAACCGGCATAAAAATTCTTATATAATTGTAAAATAACAATTGACTAACCTAAAATATTCTAAATAGATATACAAGTATTTTTATACGGTTTAATAAAAAGTTCATGCTTCGGTAAAATTTATTATTTTACAGCTTAATTTTTTTTGAAATAATCTGGAACCGGTTTATGAAAATATTAGTTACCGGCGGCGCGGGATATATTGGCTCGCACTTTGTTGATTTTCTAACAAAGAATGATAATTATGAAATAATTATATTTGATAATTTAAGCCGCGGCAATTTAGCGTCGGTTCCCGACGGGGTTGCTTTTAAAAATGTTGATCTAAGAAATAAGAGAGCTTTGGAAGAAGCTTTTCAAGAATTTACGGATATTGACGTGATTGTTCACTTTGCGGCTTTTGCTTACGTGGGCGAATCGGTTGAGAATCCCGCTCTTTATTATGAAAATAACGTTACGGGAAGTATCAATCTTGCTTCCGCCGCCGTAAATAACGGAGTAAAGTATTTTGTCTTTTCATCAACTTGTTCGCTTTACGGGAATCCCGTTAAAGTTCCAATCTCTGAAGATGAAAGCGTAAAACCGATAAATCCATACGCCCAAACAAAACTGATGATTGAAAATGTTCTTCGCGATTTTGATTCGGCTTACGGGATGAAGAACGTTTGTCTGCGATATTTCAACGCGGCGGGCGCCGATTTTGAAGGAAGAATAGGAGAAAGTCACGATCCGGAACCTCACTTAATACCATTGGTTTTACAGACCGCATTAGGTAAAAGAGAAAAGATTTTTATTTTCGGCGATGATTATAATACCGAAGACGGAACTTGTATTCGAGATTACATCCACATTAACGACCTTGCCGACGCGCATTTGAAAGCGATTGAGTATTTAAAAAACGGAAACAATTCGGATATATTCAATCTTGGGACGGGCGAAGGTTATTCCGTCAAACAAATTATTGATACTGCAAAAAAGATTACCGGAATCGATTTTCGTTCGGAAATTGTCGAGCGTAGAGCGGGCGACCCGGATATTTTAGTCGCCGATAATTTAAAGGCGAAATCCATTCTTGGCTGGAATCCGAAATACGGGCTGAAAGAAATAGTTTTATCCGCTTGGAATTGGCATAAAAATCAGAAGTTTTAACTTTGTTTCGGAAGGAAATTTATGAAAGTAATTGACGCAAATATAAATGGAATCAAAATTATCGAACCGCGAATCTTCAACGACGATAGAGGATTCTTTTTTGAGTCTTTTAATTCGGAAAGATATAAGGAAGCGGGAATCGAAAACGATTTTGTTCAAGATAATATTTCCGGTTCGGCAAAAGGAACTTTACGCGGGCTTCATTATCAGGCGGGGGAATTTGCGCAGGGGAAACTTTGCCAAGTAATCTTCGGAAAAGTTCTGGACGTTGCCGTTGACATACGTTTCGGCTCCGACGTTCGGAAAATATTTCAGCGTCGAACTTTCGGACGAGAATAAAAAACAAATTTGGATTCCGCCGGGATTTGCGCACGGATTTACGGCGCTTTCAGACTTTGTAATATTCAGCTACAAGTGCACGGCGGTTTATAACCAAGAAAGCGAAAGAACAATTATTTATAACGACCCTGATATTGGAATCGATTGGGGAATTGAAAATCCCATCCTTTCCGAAAAAGATTTGGAAGGAAAAAAATTAAGCGAAATTGAAAGAGATTTTATTATATAAAAAGAAGAGGATTTAATGAATTTAACGGTAATTGGGACAGGATATGTGGGACTCGTTTCGGGAACTTGTTTCGCCGAAATGGGAAATAACGTTGTCTGCGTTGATAACGACCCGAAAAAACTTGAAAAGCTAAATAACGGAGACGTTCCTATTTACGAACCGGGGCTCGAAGTTTTATTCGAAAGAAACACAAAGCAAAACAGACTTTCTTTTACGGACGATTTGAAAAAAGGCGTTCTCGAATCGGACGTGATTTTTCTTTGCCTGCCCACTCCGCAAGGGGAAGACGGTTCGGCGGATTTACAATACGTAATGGGAGTAGCCGATCAGATCGGTTTGATACTTAAAGAGGAAGGAGATTCGCATTTTAAAATTATCGTCAATAAAAGCACTGTTCCGGTTGGAACGCATTTGAAGGTAACGGACGAAATTAAAAAACACGGCGTTTCTAATTTTGAAGTGGTTTCGAATCCCGAATTTTTGCGCGAAGGTTTTGCCGTTGACGATTTTATGAAACCGGATAGAATTGTTATCGGCGCAAACAGCGACGAAGCAAAAAGAATGATAAGAAAACTTTACGAACCGTTTGTCCGCCAAGGAAACCCGATTATCGAAATGGACCCGTTCAGTTCCGAAGTAACCAAATACGCGGCTAATTCGTATCTTGCAATGCGCATCACGTTTATGAACGAACTTGCGAATTTCTGCGAAGCGGTAGGAGCCGACGTTGATTTGGTGCGCCGCGGTATGAGCGCCGATACGCGCATTGGAAAGCGTTTTCTTTTCGCGGGCATCGGTTACGGCGGTTCATGTTTCCCAAAAGACGTTAAAGCGCTTTCTAACACGTCGAAAGAATTCAGCAAAGAGATGCGTTTGATTTCGCTTGTTGATAGAGTAAACGAAGATCAGAAAAAAGTGATGGTTCAAAAAGTTCTCGATCATTTTAACGGAAATATAGAAGGAAAAACTTTTGCCGTTTGGGGATTGGCGTTCAAGCCGAACACCGACGATATGCGCGAAGCCCCGTCAATATTGATTATCCGCGGTTTGCTTGAAAAAGGCGCGAAAGTAAAAGCGTACGATCCGGAAGCGATGGAAACGTCAAAGTTTTATTTGAACGACGATATTGAATACGATTACGATCAATACAGCGTTCTCAAGGATTCCGAAGCGCTCTTGATTTTTACGGAATGGAACGAGTTTCGCAATCCCGAATTTTCGAAAATAAAAGAAGCGCTGAAAGAAAATTTGATTTTTGACGGACGCAATATTTTCAAACCGGAAGATATGAGAAATCTAGGATTTTCGTACTACAGTATCGGACGTCAGCCGGTGATTCAGTAAACGGAAGACGTGAAACGAAAAACGTGAAACGGAAAACGATTGCGCTGTATCGTCATTCCGACCGAAGCGGAGGAATCTGTCATAATTGTGACGAATGGCTGAATGAATGATTTCAAACATTCATTTGCGCCTTGTTTGAAATCGTCATTATTTTACGAAACGATTGAAGGAAAATACTTGAATGAAACTCGCCGTCGTCGGTCATTCCGTTGTTGACGTTGTTCGGGAAAAAGGGAAAGAGAAAATTCAACCCGGCGGAATATTCTATACGGCGGCGGCTCTCAAAGCCGTTGCGGAATCCGGCGACGAACTTTTTCTTATTACTTCAAGCGACGGAAAAAACGACGGTTATTTTGCCGAGGCGTTCGACCGTTTTAACTTAAGTTTATCTCAGAAAACCGATACGATTCCGAAAGTATATCTTACTATCCACGAAGAAAAAGAACGCGAAGAGCGGTTTGAAAATTTCACGCAGACTCTCGACGTTAGTAAACTCAGCGTTCCCGGTTTCGACGGGATTTTAATTAACATGATTAGCGGAAACGATATTCTGCTCGAAGATTTGGAAACATTGAGGAAAGACTATCGCGGAAAAATATTTATTGATATTCACGCGCTTTCAAAAGGCGTTGACGAAAAGAACAATAGAGTTTTTCGTTTGGTTCCTGATTATCAGCGGTGGTTATCTTGCGCGGATGTAATTCAAGTTAATAATTGCGAACTTAAAACCATTTCCGCCGAAGATGAAGAATTTAAAAGAGCTTCTGAAATTTTGTCTTACGGCGTAAAATATTTAGTTGTCACAAAAGGCGAACTCGGCGTTAGAATGTATTACGGAAAGGACGGAGAAACCGCTTCTTATTTTATAGCGGCAAAGAAATTTGCGTCCGTAAACAAAGTGGGATGCGGCGACGTTTTCGGCGCGGTCTTTTTTCAATCTTTTCTGAAAACGGGCGATCCTTATGCCGCGTTGGAAAATGCCAATATCGCGGGGGGAATTGTTACAACCTATAACTCAACGGAAAGATTCGGTCTCCTAAAAAAAGATCTAATTTCTTTTGACTTGGGAATAAATAAAATTACTAATTAGGCGTTTTTCTCTTCGCGTTCTTTTCGTAAAACAAAGCTCCGGTTCACGCAGAGAACGCAAAGTTGTTAAAACGCAAAGATCGCTAAGAAAATTCAGAGTCCGGATAATTATCCTATTGCCAGAGACAGTTTAATAAAAATTTTCTGAAAAGCATTTAAAAACATTAAATTTCATGCGGATAATTTAATAAAATAGGAATCGCAAAATGATTGACTTAAAAGGCAAAACGGCTTTGATTACGGGCGGTTCGCGCGGAATCGGGGCGGCGTGCGTAGAGTTGTTCGGCGCGGCGGGCGCCGAGGTCGCTTTCACTTATTTCAAAAATGAATCGGCGGCAAAGGAAATAGCCGGAAGAACAAACGGCGGCGTGAAATATTATCGGTGCGATCATTCCTCGGAAGAAGAGAACCTTTCCGTTGTGAAGAAAGTAACGGAAGATTTCGGGAAGATCGACGTCCTTGTAAACAACGCGGGAATTTGGACTTACGGCGCGATTGGAGAAATGCCGCTTGACGTGTGGAAGAAGTTGATAGATTTGAATCTTACGGGAATGTTCATCATCACAAACGCCGTCGTTCCGCTGATGAAAAAAAACGGCTTCGGAAGAATAATTAATATTTCCTCAACCGCGTCGCAGCGGGGCGAAGCGTTTCATTCGCACTACGCCGCGTCGAAAGGGGCGATGAACGCTTTTACAAAATCGTTAGCCGCCGAAATTGCAAAGTTTAATATCACTGTAAACGCCGTGGCTCCCGGTTGGGTCGATACCGATATGAACGATGAAGTTTTTGCCGAACCCGGTTTCCGCGAAAAATTAGAGAGAGAAATTCCCGTCGGAAGAATTGCAACCGCGGAAGATATCGCCGGTCCGGCGCTCTTCCTTGCTTCGGAATTAGGAAGACATATCAACGGCGAAATTCTGAACGTTAACGGCGGAAGCGTTTTGTGCGGATAAGTATAGATTAAACTTAATCTCTTTTGATAAGATTATTCATTATTCTATATTTAAGAATTAAATCTTTTTCATTCGAAAACTAAGGAGATAACTTGGAGTTTCTTGCCGGATTTCATCCTTTAATAATTCATTTCCCGATTGCTTTTTTTCTGCTCTATTTTTTCCTGGAGTTTACCGGCATTTTTTTTACGCAATTTGAAGACGCGGCTTTGCTCGTTTTGTTCCTCGGCGTCGTTACGGGCGTAATCGCCGTATTAACCGGAAATCAAGCCGCCGAGTTTTTTGCGAAGAATTTTAACTCTAACAAACTAATTACCGGCGCAATTGAGAACCACGAATTCTTTGCAACGCTGTTAATTTGGTATTTTTTCGGAGTGTTGATTTACAGATATTATCTCAGAACGAAAAAGAAATTAAACAGAAAAATGAAATATGTTTTACTCATATTGACCGTTGCCGGTTCTTTCCTGGTTTTTCAAACGGGAAACGCCGGAGGCAAATTGGTCTTTGAATATGGAGTCGGAATTTCAGAGAAAGCCGAATGATTAAGAAAATTTTTATTTTATTGTTTTTGCTCGTGAACGCGGCGTTTTCACAAATGCTGAAGCTCGGCGAAGCGAAGGGACTTTTTATGTCGGTTGCTACGGGACCGAGATTTCCCGTCGGCGCATTGGCGTCAACTCATACTTATGGCGTGGGCTTTGATTTCGGATTTTCATACGGCGATAATAAAATCGTTCCGGTTTTCTTTTACGCAAAAGTCGGTTATCAAAATTTTCAAGGAAGTCAAGACTATTACAGAAAGAGCGACCATTCCGGAATATCAACCGATATGATTTACTTTAACGGAGGAATAAGATATTATTTCCCGCCGGTTATAAAACAATTTATGATTGTGATGCCGGTTGTTGACGCCGGTTTAATGTTCGCTTACTCTGAAACGCTCCATCAATACAGGCTTGAATTTCAAAAGAACAGCGTTTACGAAGACGAACCGAAGTTCGGTTTTCAAATAGGCGGCGGGGTTTCAATGTTTATTTTGGACGTGCTTGCTTACTACAACTATCTACCCAAAAGTCAATTTATTTCCGTTGAGATACGAGCCAGAGTGCCGATTTTTGTTAATTATTAAATCAGAGGAATTTATGGAATATCAAAATATTTTATTTGAAGCAAAAGAAAATATTGCCACGGTAACAATTAATCGTCCCGACAAATTAAACGCTTTAAATGCCGCAACCGTCAACGAACTGAAAGACGTTTTTTCAGAGATTAAAAACGACAAACAAATCGGCGCGGTGATTTTAACCGGAAGCGGCGAAAAAGCGTTTGTTGCCGGAGCCGATATTGTTGAATTGAGTAAATTAAATATTATAAGCGGAAAAGAATTTGCCGAGAAAGGGCAGTGCGTTTTTAATTTAATTGAAAATCTCGGAAAGCCCGTTATTGCGGCGGTTAACGGATTTGCGCTCGGCGGCGGCTGCGAACTTGCAATGGCTTGCCATATTCGGCTCGCTTCGACAAACGCTAAATTCGGACAGCCGGAAGTGAATCTCGGAATAATTCCGGGTTACGGCGGAACGCAGCGACTGCCGCGCATCGTCGGTTCCGGAAGAGCGGCGGAAATTATTTTAACAGGCAATATGATAGACGCCGAAGAAGCCTACAGAATCGGTCTCGTGAACAAAGTTTATGAACAGAGCGCGCTTCGCGACGAAGCGGAAAAACTGGCGAAGAAAATTCTTTCGAAAGGAAACTTTGCGGTTAAAATGTCATTAAACGCAATTACCGCTACCGACAATCTTTCGGAAAGGGAAGGTTTGAATTATGAAGCGGGGCTTTTCGCTTTGTGCTGCGGAACGGAAGATTTCAAAGAAGGAACTGCCGCGTTTTTGGAAAAGAGAAAACCGGAATTTAAAAACGATTGAAAGTTTAAGTTTAATGCAGTTTTGATTTTTACGGAACGAAACGAATATAAAAAGTTTTTGCGAGCGTAAAAGCTATTCTTGAAAGATTCTTTCGATAATGAAAGTAATTGACTATTGATAATAGCGGATTCCACAGACTTATTATGCATTTAGTGCATACTTTTATATAAAAAAACGGGGATTATAAAATGAAGAGGAAGGAATTTATTAGGAATAGCGCAATTGCCGCCGTTGGTTTGTCTTTGCTTTCGGGATGTGAAAGCGATTCTAATTCGGTTGTATCGGACGGACCGGAAAGCGAAGTTCCGCCGTTTCCGTACGTTGAAGTTTCGGGATCGAACTACGAAATAGGGAAAAAGATAGGCGAGCATTTTAAGCCGATTTTTGAGGAGTTTTTCAGACTTAATGAAGCGATGATTCAAAACTTATTGGGGCTTGCCGAATCTGAACCGGAAAAGTATTACAATCCTTTTTATAACGCGGCAATCGAAAATTTCCCTCAATATGTTGACGAGCTTAAAGGGATGGCGGACGGTTCGGGAATACCTTTTAAAACATTTATGTGTTTTAACCTGGTTATGGAAATTATGATAAGATACAATGTCGGCAATCCCGGCGCGCCTATCGACGCGTTTCGTTTCGGATGTTCGGACATTTCATATTCGAGCGTCGGTAAAACTATTATGGCTCACAACGAAGATTTTTTTGCTTCGATGAACGACCTTATGTATGTCGCTAAAGTGTCGGTTCCCGGGAAACCTACGTTTGTAGGTCTGAATTATCCGGGATTGATAATCGGTATTGCGCCCGGAATGAACGAAGCGGGATTAGTTCAGACCGGTAATTTTATTTCTTTGCTGCAAGTTGCCGACGGAATTCCTTGGGCGTTTCTTGCCCGTTCAATACTCGATCATCAAAATTTGTCGGATGCGGTCGCGTCGCTTGAATCGCCGCTTTCGTCGTACAGCCAACATTATCAAATCGGTTCGTTTACGGAAAATAAAATTACCGCGGTAGAATTTGCCGCCGGAAATTATGAACATAAGAATTTGAACGGGTTTTACGTTCATACAAATCATCTTATTTTACCCGAAATGAAGGATTTGCCTCAGGCGCCGGACGGAACGACATTTCAGCGTTATGATATTTTATCGGCGTATGCGGATGAATATAAAGATAAGATAGACCAAGTTGATAGCGATAAGATGATTAGCTGGCTTTCAAATCACGACGGGTATCCCGATTACGTTTGCGCTCACGGATTAACAAAAACCGTTTCAAGTTCGGTTTTTAACTTTCAAGATAAATCATGGCGGCTTTACAAAGGAAACCCGTGTTACGGATATTATAAAACTATTCGTATTTAAAATCAGTTGACTGTTTATTAGAAAAAATTGTTTCGGGGGCGTTAATTAAGTTGAGACTCATTATAGGAAAATTCAACAATTAGAGGAATGCAGTTTCTAACAAATATTTTTTCTTCGAGAAAATCGGGCAACACAAATGTGGAGTAAATAAAAAACGGATGAAGAAAAACGTAATTTTTGCTTTAATTATTCTTGCGCTTGTTCTTTTGCTGATAAATATTTTTATTACGTCAAACGTAAAAGAAAGCGCGGTTCCGGCGCGAACGGAAAACTATCGCAGCGAAATCGATTCGATTTTTATTTCCGCTTTGAATGAATATCAATTGGATAAAAGTTGGATTAAGAAAATCCCGATTGAAAACAAAAAGAACGATTCCATAAAATATGTTTATCAAATTTCCATTCCGAAGGATATTTCCATTGCCGAACTGGCTGGAAACGTCAACTCTCATTTTGCCGCAACAGAATCGGTTTTTATATCGGAAGAATTGGCTAATTACGGAAAAACGGAAATAAGAATTTATTCGGGCGGAATTCTTAAATTACAAGCCTTCATAAAACCGAATAAAAGAATTACGCGGCTTCATTCAAAGATGGCTTTACTTGTTGACTGCAGCGCGATTGCCGGCGAAACGGAATTTGAAAAATACGCCGGATTTTCATACGACTTTTCCGTTTTGCTTTCGCCCTCTTTTCAATCTTTTTTGATCAAAGAAAAATTAGTCGCGGCGGGTAAAGAATACGCAATTCTTATTTCCGACAATATCGAAGATAAAAAATACCGCCTCCGTTCCGGTTCCGCAAAACCTATTTTGGAAACGAACGTCAATAATCTTGTCTCCGATTTTGGGGACGCGGGTTTATTTGTTATTGACAAAGAATCGGACATTTACAATTCGGCAAGTTACAGTTTTGTGAAGGAGCAATTTTCGCGAAAAGGGAAAACGCTCAAACGAAAGGACAGATTCAAAATGTTAACGGCGGAAGACCCGGAAGAAGTCGTTTCGCTTTTTAATTTCTTTGCCGCGCAAAAAGACTCGTCGCTGACTTATCAAATATTGTTGTCGTCCGAAAATTTTAATTTGCTTCAGCCGAATATTTCGGCAAGCATTAAAAAAGGCGTGAAGTTTATTGCGTTGTAAAAGAGGTTGTTTAGTTAATATTGCTTCAACAGAGCTTCAATTTCCGATTTAAGTTTTGGCAGATGATTTGTAGCAATGCCCCAAATAATTACATCATCCACTTTATCATATCCGTGGATTACCCAATTTCTAGTATCTACAATTTGACGCGCGTTTTCGATTTTAATTTCCGGGAAGTATTTTAATATCTGATTTACGGCTTCGCCGATTATTTCAATTTCTCTCTCGATTGCGCGTCTTAAAATTTTGCTGTCTTGATATACAAAAAAATCTCTTTTATCGCCGAGATAATCGTTTACCGAATCAATCGATGTTTTTATATCAAAAAGGTATTTTCTAATGTCGCGCTTCATAAATTAACTTTTTTGTTTTATTAACGCTTTCAATGAAGTAAGGATTGGAAAGCGAACGTTCCGTAATGACGTCTATTTCCCGTTTAAATAATTCCCTTAATTTGTAATGTAGCTCAAAATAATTGCTTGTGTATTGCTCGACGGAAAGCGCGTCGGAAAATGAAATTAAAAAATCAATATCGCTGCCTTCGTCGAAATCGGTTGAACTCGCCGACCCGAAAATGTAAAGACGTCTAACGCCCAAACGGGAGCAGATATTTTTCAGTTCGCTGATTTTATTTTTTATAAACGGTTGCATAACAATTTTTTTCCAAAGTTAAGTATTTTTTACAAAAAATACATCGCCAGATTATTTGTCGTCAGCGACGGCGATGTTAAAATATTTTAATGTCGGTTGCATAATAAAACAAATAATCTCATCCATCAAACAAATAAGCAAATTTCTTACAGTTTTAATTCTATTAATTTTTCGTCAAACTGTTTCTGTAAATTGTTTTTGTTTCCCACCAAAATCGCAGTGATCAAATCTTCGTTAATATCGTTTTGCGCTACGGAATAAAGGTCGTCAAGCGTTACCGCTTTTATTCTTTCGGGATAAAGATTAAAATAATTTTTCGGAAGATCGAACAATTCAACCAAAGCCATATTGCCTATCAACTGCGAGTAAGTTTCGAACTGCGACGGAAAACGTTTTATTAGCGAAGACTTTGCGAATTGAAGCTCGTCGTTGGAAATTTCTTTTTTGATATTTTTTATCTCTTTGAATATTTCGTCAACCGCGGTTTTTGTATGTTCGTCTTGAACGGAAGTGGATACGGAGAAAACCCCGAAGTTTTTATTGTAGCTGAACGAAGAATGCGCTCCGTAAGTAATGCCGCGCTTTTCGCGAAGGTTGAGATTTATTCTGCTCGTAAACTGTCCGCCCAAAATGGAATTGAGCGTTAGCCGCGAAAAATAGTTTTTAATTTCTCTGCCGGAAACAATGTGTCCCATCGCAATTTCGGTTTGCGGCGAATCGTCTCTGTGAATAAAATAAATTTCTCCGCCGGCTTTTTCCGGCGCGCAGACTTTCATTTTGTAAACTTTTTCCTTTTCCCACTTCCCGAAATATTGCTCGAGCGAAGAAATCAAATCCGCTTTTTGAAAATCGCCCACGGCAAAAAGGGTCGCGTTTGCGGGAGAGAAATATTCTTTGTGATAAGAACGAACGTCTTCAACGCCGACGGTTTCAAGCGTTTCAATTTTTCCCGAAGATTGGAAAGCATAGTTCGTGCCGTTAAAAACCACTTTCTGAAAACCGGAAGCCGCAAGATAAGAAGGCTCTTGTTCCAATTGTAAAATTCGGGTGACGGCTTTGCGTTTTTCTCTTTCAAAATCTTTTTCTTCGAGTCGGGGAAAGATAATTGCGTCGCGGAAAAGAGAAAGCGATTTTTCGAAGTTCTCGGAAATTGTCGTCATCGTAACGGAAATTTTTTCGTCGTCGGCGGAAACGTTCAAAATTGAACCGAGCGATTCAACCGCTTCGTCGAATTCAAGCGCGCTCAAATCTCCCGCGCCTTCGTCCAGCATCGTCGAAGTCAAATTAGCCAAACCGTTTTTTCCTTCAGGGTCGTGAATGCTTCCGGCGTAAACCATCATCCCGAGCTGAACGATTGGAAGTTTGTTGTTTTGAATGAAAACGATTTTCAATCCGTTGTCTAAAAAATGTCGTTCCATTTCGGGAAGATGAAATTCAATCTTTCCGTTCGGCTGCGGTATGTTTTCTCTATTTGTCATTTTCCTCTTTCGGTATTATTCTTAACTCAACGTAGTTTTGCGAAAAATATTTTTTGATTGTTTGTCCGATAAAACGATCGTCCGCCTCATAATATCTGTTCAAATCGTAATTGAATGAATTCGGTTCGCCGAGGTTGCAGTTGTAACCGTTAATAATATCGGCGAGCGAATTAAGTTTTTCCAGCGAATAAATGAACGTGGATTTAATTACGTTTTTCGCTTTTTCAATTTCTTTCTTTTCCGGACCTTCGTTTTTTAAAATTTCAATTTGACTGAAAATTTCTTCTTTTATTCGGTCGAGAGAAACGTCCGGTTTCGCGGTTGCAACGATTATGAAAACTCCGTCGTATTTAGCCGAAAATTGAAAAGCTCCGATATCTTGCGCAATCTGTTTTTCGAATACGAGCGATTTGAACAACCGCGAGTTTTTAGAACCGCTCATAACTTCCGAAATAATGTCGAGCGCCGCGTCGTCTTTTCCGTAAAGTTTATCCGATTTCCACGCAAGATAAATTTTAGGCAACGGAACGTTTTCTTTGTGAATTATCGTTTTGTTTTTCTCCAAAGCGAATTCGGGAACGGAAACTTCGGGAATATTTCCGTTAGGTTTGAATTCTCCGAAATACCGTTCAATCAAGGCTTTCGCGCGTTCGGGATCGAAATCGCCCGCTATCACAAGGCTTGCGTTGTTCGGCGAATAATATGTGTGGAAAAATTCTTTTATATCGTCAAGTTTAAAAGCGAGAATATCTTCCATCCAACCGATTGTGGGCCAATGATACGGATGATTTTCCGGAAAGAGATTTGAAAAAAGCAGTTCCCACGCGCGCCCGTAAGGCTGGTTGTCGTATCGTTCGCGGCGCTCGTTTGAAACCACGCCGATTTGATTATCGAGCTTCTCTTGCGTAAGCGCGTCGAGCAGAAATCCCATTCTGTCCGATTCGAGCCAAAGCGCAAGTTCCAAACTGTCCGCGGGTAAAGTTTCGTAATAATTTGTTCTGTCGAAACTCGTCGAGCCGTTTAACGTTCCGCCCGCTTCCTGAATATATTTGAAATGCTTTTCTTTCGGAATATGTTTCGAACCTTGAAACATCATGTGTTCAAAGAGATGCGCGAAACCGGTTTTTCCTTTTCGTTCGTTAGCCGAACCGACTTTATACCACAAATTTACCGTAACAATCGGGATTGTTTTATCTTCGTATAAAACGACTTCCAAACCGTTATCCAGTTTAAACTTTTCGTAATTGATGTTTAATATTTCCGCCATTATTTCCTTTCTTTCTTAAAGTAAAAGTACGCTGTCATTGTAAACCTGTTTGCCGTTAAGGCATACGGAGCGAAGCAATCTATTGAGTTTTGCAGTAACAAAACAGATTGCTTCGTTCCTCGCAATGACTGATTTTTTTTCAAATGTTCTTCATTCTCAATTGTCCATTCTCAATTATCCATTGCTTTTAAGATAAATTCAATTCGTTCCAATCGCCCGTCGATATTGCTTCTTGGGTAGATATTAAAAATTTTACAGAGGAGCGGATAAATATCAATATTCCAAACCGTTCCCGTTTTGTATCCGTTTTTGAAAGCGGGTCCGGCGGCAATAAAAATCCCGTGCATATCAATTTGATTATTATCGTAACCGTGATTTCCTTTGTCGCCGGAATCCGCCATTTCATTAAAGAATTTTTGATTTACCAACGACCAGCCCAAATCGGCGACGAGAATTATCGGATAAATAAACGGATCGTCTTTATAATGATAAAATTCAGGCAGATTTTCTTTTTTGTAAACCTTGTAATGAAACTCGTTTTTCTTCAGCGTTTTAAATATTTCATCAAAATCATTTTTTTTCGCCGGTTTGATTGTCATTACTGGTCTGGTTCCGCCCATTTTGTAATCGAACCCGTTTAAAATTTTATCAATATGAATTGTTCTGTTTGTGTCAATTTCCGTCATTCCATGGTCGGAAACGAGAATTACGTTTACGCTGTCTCTCATCCCAATATCGTCAAACCGTTGATACAGGTATCCGATAACGGAATCCAAACTCATAATTGCATTGTTTATTTCTTCCGAGCGCGGTCCGAAATGATGCCCTTTGTCGTCGGTATCGTGAAAATAAAGCGTTATGAAATGGGGACGTTTTTCCCGCGGCAGCCGCAGCCATTTAATAACTCCGTCAACGCTGGTATTGTGCGGACGGAAGTGATCGTATTTTTCAAAATAAGTAGGATGACGATAACTTAATTTTTGTTCGGAGCCGGGCCAAAAATAGCTTGCCGAAATAACGCCCTGCCGTTCCGCCGTAGTCCAAAACGGTTCGCCCAAATACCATTTGCTGTTTGTAACGGCTAAAGAATCTCCCAGTCTGTAAATCTCTTTTGTAAAAGGATTCTCAAAAAAATTAGCGATTATTCCGTGATGATCGTTATACATTCCGGAAATTATAGCGTAATGATTCGGAAATGTTTTTGAAGGAAAAGTCGGGCGCAGCGAAGAAGCCGAAACGCCGTCTTCTCGCATTTTTTCGATGTTGGGCGTAATTCCGCGGTTCGGATAATCCCAACGGAAACCGTCGAAAGAAATTAACAAAACATACGGTTGTTGAGCAAATGCACAGTTCGAAAGAACTAATAATAAAACAAGAAATTTGAATATTTTCATAATATATCCCGCAAACAAAAGTAGCAATAATAATAAGTTCTAAAGTTAAAGATTATCCCGTAAAATCTGCAATCCAAATGCAAATAATACGGGATAATTAAAGCGTAATAGATAAAAAAAAGTCCGGCGTTCGCCGGACTTTTAATTAAAACTATATGAGAATGGAATTAGAATTCAATGTTAATTCCGGCATTCCAAGTTCTCGGTAAACCTAAGAACACTTCGGCAGTCTGTGCAGTATGAGCTTTAACGCCTACTACGCCGCCGTCCGCTTCAGGTGTAAGAGCGTTGTATTGGCTCATGTCGGTTGCGTCCTGAACATAAATTTGGTCAAGAGTATTGAATAAATGACCGAAAATTTGGATTTTTACGCCGCCCAAATCTAACGGTAAGTAATAACCAAAGTGAAGGTCTAACAATCCGTATGACGGGAGTTCCCAAACTTGTTCGGTGTCTGTTTCGTCTGTTCTTGAGAACGGATCCCAATCGGCAAAGTAGTTAGCATAGTATCTGTAAGATACTTGGAAGTTCATTCCCGTAACCGGGAAAACGGTAGCCGCGATAGCAAACTGAGTTTGCGGAGCGTCGCCCACTTTAAGATCTTTTACATAGTAGTTATATTCTTGATCAGGGCTGTTAGGATCTGAATAATCCTGATAAAGACCGTTCACGTTATCGGTATATTTCCAATTACCAAACGAACCTGCGAAATCGAAACGGAGCATTTGTATAGGTTGATAAGCGCCTTCAAGCTCAAAACCCATGTGAGTTTGGTTCATACCGGATAAGAAAATAATGCCTTCGCTGCCGTCTTCGTTTTGAACGTTTCTTGAGAAAGCGCGGTCTTTCCATTGTGTGTAATAGAAGTTACCGTTAATAGTAAATTTACCGTCCAAAGTTTTGAAATTTGCGCCGGCTTCAAAAGTGGTGAATTTTTCATTTTCCGGATTGTCGGATAAAGCGCCTGTACGGTCATTAATTACGTTGTCAAAAATCGGCACTTTTGAGATGTAACCGCCGTTAACAAATACGGAAACTTGGTCGGTGAAACGATAGCT
>JAADIR010000280.1:1979-4382 GCA_013151245.1 Chlorobiota bacterium | reverse complement strand
TTCGTCTTCAGATTATTTTAAAAGAACCATTTTCTTTGTAACTGTATTCGCGCCGTTTTCAACGCGGTAAAGATAGATTCCGCTCGAAACTTTTCTGCCGAAATTGTCAACGCTGTTCCACTGCGTTTTATAGTAACCGGCGTCAAGCTCGGTATTGACAAGCGTTTTAACCAAACGACCGAGTATGTCGTAAATTTTAATCGACACAAATCCTTTTTCCGGGATTTGATAATCAATAAAAGTAGAAGGATTGAACGGATTCGGATAGTTCTGCGAAACCGAGAAGTTTTCCGGCAATTCTTCGTTTTCAACTCCCGTAACTCCGTTCGAAGTATAATCGGGACCCGCTTTGAATTCTCCGCCGTTGATTGAATATTGCGAATGTATCGTAATTTGAGAATTCGGATCGCCTTGAATGTTAAACATAATTTCCGCCGGCACAAGATAGCCGTCGCTTTCGTCGGACGCGGTAAAAATAAATCTCGCCTTTCCGTCCGCTACTTTCGTTGCGTCAACGCGATAGTTGTCGCCGCTGAGCAACTGAACGTAATTTCTAAAATCGACTTTCGATTCGTCGTATGTCAATTCAATTTCAAACGAACGAACGTCGGTAGCCTGCGAAATTGTAAACGGGAAGCGAAGAAGTCCGTTTTGATCGACCGTTGCGCTGGCAAAGAGCAGATTGCCGTCGCCGCTTGCGGGAGCGTTAGGCCAAACTCCGTGATCGATGAAAGCCAATATAGCCGCGGCGTCTAAAGCGTTTACAAATCCGTCGTTGTTCGCGTCGGCGTTTAATAAGCCTTGTCCGGTAAGTAAATTACCGTTTATGTGATTAACGACCGCGATGTAGTCGCCCAAATCTACCGCAAAGTCCAACGTCGCGTCGCCGCGGACGAGGGAAACGGAAGCGTTGGCGGTGTAATTAATTGTTCCGTCGTGAACGACAAATAAATCGTTTACATTGTCCGCATAAAGAGTAAGCGGGTCGCAAGAAACGGTTTCCGCGCCGTCGTTTGTGTCGATAACTTCGAACGTCAAATAGAAAAGAGTTCCGCTTGTGCTGATTGCGTTAAACCCGATTGCCCAAAAACCGAGATGGTCGGAAACGGAATTATCAAAAATAACCGTCCAACCGGCGTCGTGAAGCAAAGTTCCCGTTCCGGTCGTGGCGTATCTGTAAGCAAGATTTAAGCCGTTGTAATCCAGAGTCCCTTTAAGTTCGTTGAACGTTTCGGGATAAACGGGCTGATTCAAAACTACCGGAATCGTTACCATCGAACCGGTATAAGCCGATTCCGAACCGATATAAAATACCGATTTGCCGGAAGTCCAGCCGGAAAAGTTAACCAATCCCAAAGTCGGATCGTCAACTTGATGTATAATCACATTTTCCACGTCCGCGTCAACTGTCGCGCCTGCAAATATGTTATATTGAGCGTCAACGTCTTTCGTAGCCGGCGTTAAATCCGCCAGTGAAATTGCGAAATGTCCCGGTATGCTTGCGTATCCTTCAAATATCGAATTATTTATTAGTATGTCTTCAGGCTCGTTTCCGCTGAGAGGCTCGGTTCCAATTACGCATCCTCCGGCTGAACCGCCTGTGTCTTTAAAATATAATCCGTAGAAAGAAGGAGCGATTACTTTTCCTTCTATAACCATTCCGTAAACGCCGTTATCAAACAGACTGAAATCTCCGTTGAAAAACGGTTCTACTATTTTCGGATCGGGCGAATCTAAAACCGGAGGTCCAGGATAAACGTCCGGTCCGGTTAAGAATTCTATTCCGTAAAGAGTATTGTTAGAAGCGCTTACCGTTCCTTGAAATATTAAACTTGTAATTTCTTCTTGCGCAATGTTGTGCGAAGGAGTGTGATCGTGATCTTCGGGGAAGCACAAAATGCCGGTATTATTGTTATCAAAAACGCCGCCGGTAAAAGTTAAATGATGCGACGCGTCTAAATTTAAGCCGTCGCCGTTAACATTGTTTGTCATACTCAAATTATTAAACGTTCCGAAGCTTGTATGCACAATGTTCAAGCCGTCGCCGTTCAAGTTGCCGTCGGCTGAAACCGTTTCAAAAGCAACGTCGGCGCACATTCCGATAAAATCGTTATTTCTCAACGAGTTCGCGGGGTTTGTCCAATCGTACTGATATTGTCCCGTGTATCTTGTTCCGAGATAAATTCCTTTATCGTAATTATCGTTTGCGGAGAAATCGTTCAAAGTGAAATTCGTGCATTTTACAAATTCCGCTCCGTTATCTCCAAGGGCTTCTCCGTTATCGTTTGCAAATCCGCCGTTGTACGTTATTTCCGTACAGTTAATAAAAGCCATTCCGTCGGTTTTGTTATTCGAAGCGGAAACGTTTTCCAAAGTAATGAAAGAGCAATCTTCAAATTTGAA
>JAADIR010000280.1:0-1904 GCA_013151245.1 Chlorobiota bacterium | reverse complement strand
CCGTTTTGATCGGGATAATTAAAAGGATAGATTTTTCCGTTATCTTCAACGTAAACAAGGGAAAGAGAAAGATCGGATGTTCCGTGCGCCCACATTCCGCGAAGGTTTCCTTCCAGCCCGACGTTTTCTATTGAAACGTCCGAACAGTAAGCCAAGCCGATTCCGCCCATTTGATTGTCGAAGAAACGTGAATTTTTAATCGTAACGTGTCCCATATTTTCAATCAAAAGTCCCTGCTCGTCGTTATTGTAACACTGAACGTTTTCGAGCGTTAGATATTCCAGATAGTCGTATGTTTCAAGTCCGACCTTTTGAATTCCCGGACCGGGACCCGAACCGGGTTTTGCGTAAACGTTGAAATTTTTGATTTTAACGTTATTCGCTCTAACAACCATCGAACTTGTTGAAGGATTTGCCTCGCCGAGCAGCGTTACCGGTTTTGTGAGATAAACGTCTTCCTCATAATTTCCGTTGTAAACAAAAACCGTTCCGCCGGGATCGGTTCTGTCCAACGCATGTTGAATTGTTCTGTAAGGGTTAGCCGAAGAGCCGTCGCCGTTCATATCGTCGCCGGTAACCGCAACGTAAGTCATAACCGGAACAAATTGGAACGTCGCCGAAATAGAATGATCGGCGGTTACGTTGGTAAAATCATAAGACGCAACCGCGCCGACCGAAACGTTGTCAACTTCAACGTCCGTAATTTCGTAGCCTGTGTCGGGGGTTATCGTAAAAGTCTGATCGGTTCCCTCGGCAATATGCAGAGTTCCCGACGGAGAAATCGTTCCGTTAGCGCCCGCCGAGGCGGTAATTGTGTAATACGTTCCTCCTCCGCCCCATCCCCAGCTGTTGGGCGAAAAACTCCAGATAGCCGAATAATTTCCGTTAACTCCGACTCTCCAATAATATGTGTTCCCAACCGAAATACCCGCCGAAGAGGGAACGGCGTAAGAACCCGCGGTGCCGGCGCTAACGACGGCGTCGACAATTAAGAAAGAACCGCTGAAATCGGTTGCGTTTGTGCTAACCTGCACGCTGTAGTCAAACGGTCCAATAGAAAACGGATTCGGAGTGTACCACCAGTAAAACGAGGGAGAAGTGGTTTCCCACGTCGAACCGTTCACGGGCGCAGATTGATTTGGCGCCGTCTGCGCAAAAAGCAGCGACGGCAAAATCATAAATAAAAATATGATAATTGCATTTTTACGTAGCGATAAAGTCATAGTTTACCTCAATGATATTGATTTAAAATAATTAATTTCAGAAATTTTCGTACAAACGACGCATGAACCGGACTTGACGCCGGTAAGATGAAATGTATATATATTCGAAGGCCTAACCCTTGAATTCATAATACTCTCCTTTCCGTTTGATTATGAATGTAGCGATTATTTCGGCTAGGTTGCTAGGCTTTATTTACTAATCGAAAGTAAACCTGATAATCCTTTTTAGGATATGAAAGAACAAAAGAAGGAAAGATTTCAAACCCTCAAGTAATATGATGAAATTTTCCTTTGGCTAGGACATGAAATATACGGCGAAACTTTTTATTAGTCAAGGACTTTCTATATAATTGTAAAAGAAATTGGATGAAACGTCTTTTTCTAACTTAAAGGAGGCTTTGAATAATCTCTCGCTAACCGTAATTCCGCGATGTTTTTACACGGAATCTATCCTCATATAGGAAATTCCGGCTAAAAGATTGCCGGAATAACATAACGCAGCAAGCTGCAAAAAGAGATTTAAGAACAAGGATTAACGATTTTCGATTTCAGATCAAAACTTTAAAAATCGTTCCCGAAAACTTTCGGGATTAATCGATATTCGATATTTAAAAATGTAGTAACTTTGCAAAAAAAATGCATTTGTAAATTTCTTAACAAAAAAAACAGCTTGTCCCGATG
>JAADIR010000118.1:3324-4312 GCA_013151245.1 Chlorobiota bacterium | reverse complement strand
ATTTTTAAGCTCATGCGGTTCCCCCGAAAAAAAATCGGGGAAAAGGAAGAAAGAAAAATCCGCAAATGAAATTACGCTAATGGAACAGGATAAAAGAGAAGATATAAAATCAGCGGCAAATCACGTGAAAGAAAGAAAAATTGTTTCTTATTTTTACAATAAATACGGCAAAGTTTCAGAGCGCGGATTTTTAGTTGAAAAAAAGATTTATAATGAAAAAGGCGAACTGACGGAAGTAACCCGCTTTCTTTCCAACGGCGATATCGATTTAAGATGGACATACGAATACAACGATAACGGAGATATTGTTCACAGCAAAACAGTAAACGGGTTGAACTTTCTCCGCTACGAACGAAAATCAAAATATGACGATGACGGGAAAGAAATTGAGAGGGAAGAATACGATGTTAAAACGAAAAAATTTAATAAAATTGTTTACGAGTATGACGATAAAGGAGATTTATTAGTTGCAAAAACTTATAATTCCGACGGTAATTTGCTCTTCCTCGAGAATAACGAATATGACGATAAAGGAAGAATAGTTTTGAAAAAAAGAGAAAATCCGGAAGGCGCTCTTTTTACTGTAACCCAGATAGAATATGATTCTCTCGGACGAAAGTCGAAAGAACTTGTAAAAGATTTCCGCGCCCAACCGTCGTTTACAATATTTTCTTACGATTCGCTTGGGTATTTGAAAGGGAAAAACCGCGGTTTTGTCAACGAACTTTTTATCAACGATGAAAATGGAAATATTGTAACTGAAAAACTTTTCGACGGCGGAGGCGGGCTTCAGCAGAGAATAGATTATTTTTACGACGAGAAAGGGCTCCTTTCCGAAAGAATCCGTTATGACGGAATGGAAAACCCGGCGCTATTTATTAAGTATGAATATGAGTTCTATCGAAATTAGTTTGATTTAAACGATTTGTTTATTAAAATCAATAGAGGTCATTCCCGGATGTTTCTATCGGATATCTATTGTTTAGGA
>JAADIR010000118.1:2522-3278 GCA_013151245.1 Chlorobiota bacterium | reverse complement strand
CCGGAGACGCCAAGTTATTCTTCAATTGCAGAAACTTTAATATTTGACTTTTGAATAATAATATTTATCTTACAGTTTATTCATAATAATTTGGGAGGATTGGATGGATACTCCAATTGTAACTTACGCCGGTTTTTGGAAAAGATTTGTAGCCGTTTTTATTGACGGCATTGTAATTTCAATAGTTCAAACGCTTCTTTTTTTTCCTCTCTATTTATTCTTCGGAATAAGTCTGTTTCCTTTTATGAATGCGGATAAGTTAGAGAATGAATTTTCTACAATAAGAGCGGTTCAGTATGCCAACGACGATGTTTCCCTTGGTTTTTTTGTTGCCATTATGAGCGGGATAGCGTTTCTTGTTGTCGTAACAATTGTTCTCCAATGGCTCTATTTCGCATTAATGGAATCTTCGTCAAAACAAGCGACGTTAGGCAAGATGGCGCTTGGCATAAAAGTAACCGATTTGGACGGCAACAGAATTTCTTTCGGTAGAGCTACGGGAAGATATTTCGGTAAAATTATCTCCGGAATGATTTTTTACATCGGTTTTATGATGGCGGGCTGGACTCAGAAAAAACAAGCGCTTCACGATATGCTGGCGGGATGTCTTGTGGTTAATAACTAAGGTTGAGGCGAGGCTAAGTTTGAGGTTTAGGCTGAGCCGAATTCCCATTGGATTTAGTGAATTTACAAACAATTTCGGATAATAATATTTCGCGAATCGTAAATTGATGATCGGCGCTTGTCTCGGCGATA
>JAADIR010000118.1:0-2449 GCA_013151245.1 Chlorobiota bacterium | reverse complement strand
ATAAAATCTTATGTCATTCCGGCAATCTTTTAGCCGGAATCTCCCATATAAGGATAGATTCCGTGTAAAAACATCACGGAATGACGGTTAGTGAAAGGTTATTCAAAGCCTCCTGATAGTGAATGCCGGAGAAAGAGAAAGAAATTTGCTAATAAATTTGATGTTCACTTCCGACATTTTTACAATTGTTCGATCCGTAAGATCTCTCCTACTTAATTATGATTTAATATTTTTAAAAAATATTCGATAATATAATCAATGTGATTTAAATCATGTTTATTTTGTTAAATTTTTACGTTAAATGATCTTGATAACTTTTTAATATATAATTATTTGGAGGTAACATGAAAAAAATAGTACGGTTATTATTTATTTTTGTTCTTGGAATAGCGTTTACTACTATCAGCGCTCAAAAATATTATCGATCAAATCCGGGAGGTTTTAGCAGCAATTGGAACGTCGCTAGTAATTGGGACGATTCAAATGATGGAGTAACTTGGAGTTCGCCTGCATCTGCATCTCCTAGTTTAGCCACAGATATTGTTGAAATTAGAGCCGGACATACTATAACTTTGAATGCTTCCGTATCAGTTAACAATCTTACAATCAATGGGTCTTTAGTAAATCCATCAAGTACCTTAAACGGTATATATTTGTATGGGGATTTAACTTGTAATGGAACTATTGGAAGCGAAACTGATAATATTGCAATTTCGTTGGATGGCTCAAGCGGAACGATTGGCGGTACCGGAGCAATTTATTTGCAATATTTGACGGTAATTAACGCCGGCGCCGACAATGCTTATACTTTAGATGCGGATATGACATTAGTTAGAGGTTCGAATCCTTTTGAAAATCTTACTGCATATACTTTAACCTTTACCGTTGGAACCGGTACGTTAAGAATTCCAAATGCAACTTCATTAACAACAGCTTCGAATATAACATTTGCATTCAATGCTGGTTCCACAATTTATTATTCTAAATCGGGAAACCAAAATATATGGGCTGGAACTTATAATGGAACTTTAGCTTTAACTGGAAGTGGAACAAAAACATTGAGCGGTTCTACTACGGTTAGCGGAACTTTATCATTGCAAGGAACGGCAACATTGGGCAGTGGAAGCAATTTAAGTTCAGTTGCAACTTTGGAATATGCAGGTTCCGGGGCTCAAACATTCAGTTCGGAAGAATGGTCTGCTACACCCACAAATGTTACAATAAATAATGCAAACGGCGTGGCGGCAAACGGTAATAAAGCTATTGGCGGAACTTTAACGGTTAACGCCGGCAGTGATTTTAATAACGGAACTTACACCTTTGCGGCTGCAAATATTACAAATAACGGTTCGATTTCCGGAACAGGTTTAATCAGCTTTACGGGAGCTTTGGCAGGTTCCGGTACTTTTGAGAATTTAGCTACAAACGGCGCTTGTTCAAACACCGGCTCGCCGACAATTAATCAGTATTTTGGAATACAAAGCGGGAGTACTTTTGATAATTCCGGCGGTACAATGATTTTTGCCGACGGAGTATCTATCATACGTTCCGGCGGTTCCTGGTCAAGCGCAAATGCCGGAGTTCGCACTTATTACGGGACCGTTGATGTTACTTATGAAACTTCCAGCGGAACAACAACCGGAGCGGAATTGCCCAGTTCGTCTTCAAGCGCATTAAATGATCTTACCGTTGATGTTGCGACTACTTTGGGAGCCAGCGCAACGGTAAATGGAACAGTTACTCTGAATACAACGTTAACGGTAAATGCGGGCGCTACTTTGACCATCAAAAATCCTTTTGCAGGCAGCCTTGCTAATTTTTCTTGTAGTGGGCATCTATATGTTGACGGCGCTGCAAAAGCTTCCGTTTATATACCAGCTATTAGTTACGGAGAAGTAACTATTGATCGTTCGGGCGGCGTTTACTTAAGCGGTAATACTACTATTACTAAATTGAACTTTTCAAATGGTAATTTATATACCGAATCGTATGCATTAACTCTTGCTTCCGGCTTCACTGTTACCGGAGAAGCGGATGGAAGTTATCTAGTAGGCACCTTAAAAACAACATCGGCAGATAATCCTGCTTACGATGCTTTTGCTAGTTTGGGACTTACAATTGGATCATCCGGTACAATTTCTGGGACGGGAGTAGTGTTAACGAGAACGACCGGTTCAGGAGCATCCGTAACTGTATCCGGTAATAGCGGTTTTGATAGATTATATACTTTAACCGGAACTGGGCTTGGGCATACTTCTACTGTTACGTGCAACTGGTTTGGAAGCGAATCAAGCGGAAGAAACTTATCCAATGTCGCTATTTGGGAATATACGGACGGTACCGGCTCGTGGACGAGCATGGGACCTGACGCCGCCGCGACAGGTAGTTATACAACAACGTCTAGTACTGCATCAAATATTTCCGGCGCCTCTACAATTAAATACACTAT
>JAADIR010000127.1 GCA_013151245.1 Chlorobiota bacterium | reverse complement strand
TTTATCTTCATCGTATTTTATTAACATTGCAAGATAAGCGGTTTTGGAAGCATGAACAATTGCCTTTTCAATATTGTAACTTTCAGAGAAAATAAAGGATTTGATCCTTTGTACTCCAAGTTGCAGTTGTTTAAAATCTCCTTCGCCGTCCATTCCTTTACTTGCAACGGTTAATGCGGTTTGGTAAATATCTTCAATAACATCTTGTTCGCTGATATTTTTATTTCTGTAAGTCAATTCCGTTTTGGCAAATTTTAAAAATGTAGTTTTAATTACTTTTAAATCTTCAACTTTATCAACCAAATTTCCTATGTCATAAAGTTGTTTAATTATCTCCATACTCATACCGCTTTCGTTTTTAAAGTATGGAATTCCGGTTGTGTTCGGCGCAAACGCCGTCAGCTTATCGCCGAGCATGTCTTCCAATGACGGCAGATTTACGAGTATGGGGTTATCAATAATGGGTAGAAATGCGGATGTAATCGGCAACTGAATTATCTTTTGATAATTTGTTTTCTCAAATAATACATCGAGTAAAACATAATCTTCCGTTCTATTCGTTTTATAAAACGGAACATAAAAAAATTTGAAATGCCTTTTGTTAATTTTTAATGAGGAACTTCTAATCTGTTCTTCTTTCTTTAGAAACCCTTGCTCCATTACAACTTTATCCAAAACAGAATTTAATCTTTTGTTCTCTTTTGGTAAAATTATATCAATATCAATTGAAAGTCTTTTTGCAGTATTAAAGTGCAGCATTAGCGCCGTACCGCCTTTAAATATAAATTTTATCTTTTGCTTAACAAGTCCCTCTAACAACAGCAACGCGCGAATTACTTTTTCAATGAGAATTTTATCCGCGTTGTTGTTTTCTTTTGAAACTTTATTTATCCAGTCAATATTTAGTTTCTCTCTGTTTATCATAAACTATAATATGGCAATATTGCTATTTTTTGCCGTTAATTTGTTTTATGTAATTTTCAATCTCTTCTCTTTTTCCACGTCTGTTTGCATACCTCAGCAACTTACTTTCGTTTATTAAATACTTATTAAAAGCGGAAGAAAATATTCTTTTCATTTCGCTTCCTTGATAAGGAAGAAAAATTGCCTTGTCGCAAAATATATCAACCATTAGTTTTTCTAATGTAACGGTATTTACATTTTTAACTTGTTGTATCGGGGCTTCGGAAATTAATGTTTTAACAATAAGATAATTGTTTTCATTAGAAATATATTTTTCTATAATATCCGTTGACGGATTTAAAAAAACTTTATGACCTTTCTCCGATAAAAAATAGAAGACCGATTGCAACGCTTCTTTTTCAACCTCAATTAACAAGAAGGTTTTATTTGCTTGATGCATTGTAAATTCATTTAAAATGGAAGCGTCCCATATACAAACGGTTAAAAACGGAAATGCTTTTTTTAGTTTATTGTTAAGTAATTTTATTTTATGTGAAATTTCGGGTTTGTAAGGGAGTTTCTTTTTTAAAGTGTATTTTCCTCTGCCGATACGTGTAATAACGCTTTTTTGCGTTAGTTTATATATACGCCAGTTAATTGTCGCGCGTTTAATGTCCGGTTCATCTATCATATAAAAAGCGCTAATATCTTGCGCGCTAAAAGCATCCCTTTTAGTAAAGTATGATTGCAAACCTTCAATATGTAATTTGTCTTTGGCGATAAAAAACCTAATTGTTTTTAGAAAGATAACAAACTATATAACGGCAGTAAAGAGAAATATTGCCGATAATTAGAAACAGTTGGATTTTTTATTGCCTGCGGTAAGCGCGCAAAGATTTCCGCATTTTTTAACGCAACTATGAAATATATTTTGGCTTCGTCTCGCTCCGCTCGGCTACGCCAAAGCGATGAGGCTTTGTTCGCTTCGCTCAACTACGCCCCCATAAATAAAAAAGCCCTTCGCAAAAATGCAAAGGGCTTGATAATTAAACTTCAACCGATTTGATTATTGATCCATCGGAGCCGGTTTATAATTTCTTCTGATTTTATCGTATTTAGCTTTTTCTTCTTCGGTTAAGCTGGGAATTTTAAAAGTTTGTTTCGGATAGATGAGATCTGGATTTTTAATTTGATCTCTGTTGGCGTTGTAAATTTTCGGCCATGCAAAACCGTTTCCGTAATGCTCGGGTTTTTTAGCGATGTTCCAAAGGTTGTCGCCGCGAACCACCGTATAAAAAACTACGTCCGGTTTGTCGTTCCAAGCGTCCAATTTTCTTTGAAGAATATTATGAACGTTGTTGTAGAATTCCGGCAGCGCGCTGATTTTGCTCGCTTTCAATTTATCGAGTTCGGCTTGTCGGTCGGTTTTCGGTTTCTGCTGTCTGTTAATTTTTGAAGTTGCGTCGTCAACTAACATTCTAAAATTGTTGACGTCTTCTTGAGTCGCGCCTACTAATCCGTAAAGTTCCGCTTGGCAGTCTTCGTAAGAACGGATTCCCGCGCTTGTTTGCTTTAATTCGTTTACTTGGTTTTTAAGCATTGTCAACTCAGTGGTAAGATTTGCTTTCTGAGTTGTGTATTGATTCATCTGCTTTTGCCACTCTTCAGCCGTAATTTCATCTTGCGCGAAGAGGTTTGCAGAGAACGCTAACATCAAGGCAAAAACGCCGAGCAAATATGTTTTACTTTTCATTGAATTCCTCCGTTTTTATTTACCCATTTTTTTGAGATTTGCTTTAGTCTCTGCAATCTCTTTTTGACATTGTTCTAATTTTGCGTTCTTTTCAGCTATTTCTCTTTCGAGTTTTGATTTTTCGCTCTTCAAAAAGTTAACGTCTTTTTGTAGAGAAGAAACTTCAGCTTTCAGCGCGTCAAGTTGAGCCATTTCTTCTTCGCTAACGCCGCTGCATGAGGATAGTCCCAACATTCCTGCAAATAAAATCGAAGCGAGAAGAAGGCTGACGCTTTTTCTGACTTTTGTCATTTGTACCTCCGTTTAAGATTTAAAATAATTAATTATGTTTATTCTTTTTCTGATTTTATACGAATATAAAGATAATAAAAACTACATCAAATTTCTTTCTACAAAACTTGAATAATTATTGTTTCCGATAATTATATGGTCAAAAATTTGTATCTCCAGCAGTTTTCCCGCCTCAACGAGTTTTTTTGTCAACAATTTATCTTCGGCGCTCGGTTCAATGTTTCCGCTCGGATGATTGTGAATCAAAATAATATTCGCCGAATTATTATCTATCGCCCGTTTGAATATTTCCCTCGGATGAACGGTAGTCGAACTCAAACTACCCACAAAAACAGTTTCATGTTTAATAATTTTATTGGCTGAATTAAGACAAACTACAAGAAAATGTTCCTGCTGTTCGTCTCGCAGAAGCGGAATAAATATATCGGCTACGTCTTGAGGAGAAGAAATTTCTTTATTCGAGAACCATTTTTGCGTTGACGAAATCCGGCGAGCCAATTCAAAAGCGGCTGCCAATGTTGCGGCTTTATCTTTGCCGACGCCTTTTATTTTGGTTAACGACGGAATCGTTTTTCCGGCAAGCAGGGCGACGTTGCCAAACTTCAAAATAATTTCCTGCGCTAATAAAACGACCGACTTCCCTTTTAATCCGGTTCGCAGAAGAATTGCAATAAGTTCCGCATCCGAAAGATTTTTCGCGCCTCGGAGGATTAGTTTTTCCCTCGGTCTGTCTTCAGACGGAAGTTCTTTTACTTTCATAAACAATTCACTTTTTTGTAATTCGATAAAATCGGCGGAAATTGAATAATTTTTATTGAACTTCTTTTTAGCGACTCACGTTACGCAAATAGCAACGACACAATTTTTTGTTGTTTTTGACGCGTATTAAAACACAGCGTAACATGAGTTAATTATTTACACCGCTTCAATCCTTCTTTCGCGTAATCATAATCGGAATTGAAAGCCAACGCCGCTTTAAAATGTTTTTCCGCTCCGGCTTTGTCGTTTTCCTTCAAACGCACAAATCCGAGCAAGGCGAATATTTCTTCGTCGCCGCAATTCATCGAACAGAGATTCATCAAATAATTTCCCGCTTTTTGATAATCGCCGATTTTGAAAAGGACCTTTGCGAGAAGTTTTAAATACTTCGGATTTCCTTCGTCGGCAAGCTGCGCCTTTTTAATCGCTTCGTATGCGTGGCGATACATTTGCCAAATGTAAAAAATTTTTGCTTTGACAAAAAGCGCGTCGCCGTTTTCCGAATCGAATTTTTCCGCTTTTTCAACGGCTTCGAACGCTTCGTCAATCAAGCCCAAATTAAGATCGCTTTTTGCAAGATGAAGAAACGCGTCGAAAAGAAGATCGCCGCGAGAACCGGATTGAACAAATTCCGTAAGATTTTTTTTCGCCGTTTCAAATTCGCCGAGATAATAATCCGCGTAACCGCGCAGGAAACTTATTTCGGGATTCTCGTTGCCGTCTTGCAAATTAAGCAGATCAACGGCGTTTTGATATTGCCTGTCATAAATAAACCGGCTTGCGAGATATTTTACAATTTCGATATCTTCGGGATTTTCAGAACAATAATCCGCCAAAAAAATTGTCGCTTCCTTCGATTTATTCAGCTTGTCGTAAACAACGGCAACGCGAAGCGCGGCTTTCTTTCTTAAATTTTCGTCCGAAAGCAAGCGTCTGTAAATCTGCAATGCGTGAAGAAATTTTTCATCCCGCTCAAAACTTAACGCGCTCTCTAACATAAATTCGTTCGGGTTCATTTTATTCCCATTCGATTGTCGATGGCGGTTTAGAACTGATATCGTAAACTACTCTGTTAACGCCTTTGACGTCGCGTATAATTCTGTTAGAAACGATTTCGAGAAAATCCGGTTCAAAGCGATACCAATCGGCGGTCATTCCGTCGGTGGAAGTAACTGCGCGCAGAGCGATTACATTTTCGTAAGTCCGCGTATCGCCCATCACTCCAACGGTTTGAATTGGGAGCAGAACGGAAAACGCCTGCCAAATTTTTTCATACAACCCGCGTTCGTGAAGCAACCCGATAAAAATCTCATCGGCTTCTTGTAAAACCGTTATTCTATCCCGCGTAATTTCGCCGAGGATTCTTACGCCCAAGCCGGGTCCCGGGAAAGGATGTCTTTCAATAAAACGTAACGGCAAATCAAGCTCCGTCCCTATCGCGCGGACTTCGTCTTTGAACAATTCTCTAAACGGTTCGAGTAGTTTTAAGTTCATACGCTCCGGCAATCCGCCGACGTTGTGATGCGTTTTGATAGTCGCCGATTGCCCCTTTACGGAAACAGATTCGATAACGTCGGGATAAAGCGTTCCCTGAACAAGATATTCGACGTCGTCAAATTTTTTCGCTTCGTTTTCAAATACTTCAATAAACGTATTTCCGATAATTTTTCTTTTCTTTTCCGGATTCGTAACGCCTTCCAAACGGGAGAGGAACATATCGGAAGCGTTCACATGAATTAAATTCAAATGATAATTATCGCGGAACATTTTCACAACTTTTTCGCTTTCGTTCTTTCGCATCAAACCGTTGTCAACGTGAATACAGACGAGACGCTTTCCAACGGCTTTATCTACCAAGACCGCGGCAACGGAAGAATCAACGCCTCCGCTCAATGCAAGAAGAGCCGTTCTATCGCCGATTTTTTCTCGAATTTCTTTTATGTTTTCGGCGATAAAGTTTTCCGCAGTCCACGTTCCTTTACAGCCGCAGATTTTGTAAAGAAAATTATTTACGATCTTCTTTCCCTCTTCGGTATGAGCTACTTCCGGATGAAACTGAACGCCGTAAATATTTCTAAGCGGGTCGGCAAGCGAACAAATCGGGGAATTTTCCGTGCGCGAAGTGATTGAGAATCCGTCGGGCGCTTTATTTATGTAATCTCCGTGGCTCATCCAAACAGTGGAATTATTTCTGACGTCGTCAAAAAGTTTTGTGGGATTGAGCAATTGAATCTTTGCCTTACCGTATTCGCGCGACCTTGCCGGTTCTACGCTTCCGCCGAAAGAACGCGCTATCAATTGAAGACCGTAACAAATTCCCAGCGTAGGAACGCCGAGCGAAAAAATTTCGTCGTTTACTCCGGGCGCGCCTTCGTCATATACGCTCAACGGTCCGCCTGAAAGAATAATTCCTTTCGGTTTTAATTCCTTAATTTTTTGAACGGGAAAAGTATGCGGATGAATTTCGGAGTAGATGTTGCTCTCGCGTATTCTCCGCGCAATCAATTGAGTATATTGAGAACCGTAATCGAGGATCAATATTGTTTCTTCACGCTGCACATTTAACCTTTATTTTTTCAATCAGACAATAAAATATTTATAAGCGACTTTTAATCCAAATCATTAGAGCCGTCTGAAACAATTTTCACCATTTCCCTTAATCTTTTATCAAGAGTTTCTTCCGCAAGAAAGCGGCGACGAAACGCTTCTGAAATCCGGCGCCGTTTGTTTTCATGACGCAAATAATAATCTAGTTTTTCAACGGCTTCGTCGCTTTCAGCGTATCCGTTCCGTAGAGCGCGTTCCCTTGATAAGCGTCCTCGCAACTTGTTCCTTTCCAGCCGCGTCCCCAAATTTTCAAATTATATTTATTTTTAATCTTCGAAAGAAACTCTTCCCTTTTAGGATAATGACTTCCGATAAAGGAAATATCGCAGCCGAATTTTTCTTCGTCTCTTTTGGAAAGTTTTAAGTTTGAAACGATTTCGGGGTCGTAGCCGTAAGGAAGATAGTCTGCATTTTCATATCCGGCGGCTTTGTAAAGTTTTACCGAATAAGAATCGTAAGTAAAAAAATAATCGTAATATTTTGCTGTTTTGCTTGAGAATGAAGGGAATTCCCACGGGTCGTCTCCGAACCGGTTAAACAGTTCCGCTCCCGTTATCTCTTTTAATCGTCCAATCGTTTCCGGATAGATCGGCTCTCCCTTTAAAACAAAAACGAAATTCGGTTTAACAAATTTCGCTTTTTTAATAAGTAGTTCGTCAACTCTTTTTTTAATTTTTTTGTCTGAAAATATTCTGATTGTTTTGTAAATCTTATAAACGGAATTCCAATCGAACTCAATAACTTCGGAACCGATTTCGCTTAAAGTTCGCGAAAACAGCTTGTTGAAAAGCGCCATTCGCGAATAGCCGGTTACGTAAAGGATTTTCATTGACCAATGAATTTTCCGTAAGCTTCCGCGTCCATCAAGTTATCCAACTCGCTCGGGTCGGACATTTCAACTTTTATCAGCCATCCCTTTCCGTAAGGATCTTCATTGATAATTTCCGGATTATCTTCAAACTCCGGATTAATTTCCATAACTTTTCCATTACACGGAGCGAGCAAGTCGCTTACGGTTTTCACCGCTTCGATCGAACCGAATACTTCTCCAAACGTAATTTCAGCCAAATCGGAATCGATATCAACAAAAACTATATCGCCGAGTTCTCCCTGCGCATATTCGGTAATTCCTATTGTTGCAACGTTGCCTTCCGCTTTCACCCATTCATGGTCGTTGGAATATTTTAATTCTGCGGGTATGTTCATAAATGCCTCACTTATTTTGAAAAATGTTTATCTATGAATGACGTGTCATATTCCCCTTTGATGAACTGTTCGTTTTCTAAAACTTTCAGATGAAAAGGTATAGTCGTTTTGATACCCTCTATCGAAAATTCTTCCAATGCGCGTTTCGCCCGTTTGATCGCCTCGTTTCTGTCGTTTCCCCAAATTATCAATTTTGCAATCAGCGAATCGTAGTAAGGCGGAATTGTGTAGCCGTGATAAATGTGCGAATCGACTCGCACTCCGAAACCTCCCGGAAAGAAGAGAGATTCAATTTTCCCGGGCGAAGGTCTGAAACCTTTATCCGGGTCTTCGGCATTAATGCGGAATTCAAAAGAATGCCCCGATAATTTTCCGGGTTTATCTTTTATCTCTTCGCCGGAGGCGACAAGTATCTGCTGTTTAATCAAATCAAGCGCGTTTACCATTTCCGTAACGGGATGCTCGACCTGAATACGCGTATTCATTTCAATGAAATAAAAATTCAAATGTTTGTCAACGAGAAATTCGACCGTGCCGGCGCCCTCGTAATTAACCGATTTAGCGCCGAGTATTGCCGCGTCCGCCATTTTCCGGCGAACTTCTTCGGTGACGATAGGCGAGGGAGATTCTTCAATTAATTTTTGATGTCGGCGCTGAACCGTGCAGTCTCTTTCTCCGTAATGATAGACGTTTCCATGCTGGTCGCCCATCAACTGGATTTCCACATGGCGCGGATTTTCAATGAATTTTTCAAGATAAAGAGCCGGATTGTTGAAAGCCGCGCCGGATTCGGCGCTTGCGGTTTGAAATGCGTTTTCAATTTGACTTTCTTCCCAAACGATGCGCATCCCTTTTCCGCCGCCGCCCGCAGAAGCTTTAAGCATAACCGGATAACCGATTTCAGCGGCAATTGCTTTCGCTTCTTTTATGTCTTCCACAATTCCTTCGCTGCCGGGAACAACGGGAACTCCGCATTTCATCATAGTTATTTTTGCGTAGGCTTTGTCCCCCATGTTGCGAATCATATCCGGATCGGGACCGATGAATTTAATATCGCTGTCGCGGCAAATCTCCGAGAACTCGGCATTTTCAGCCAAGAAACCATATCCGGGATGTATAGCGTCGGCGCCTGTAATAGTAGCCGCCGAAATAATGTTTGGAACTTTAAGATAGCTTTCCGCGCTGGAAGGCGGACCGATACAGACGGCTTCGTCGGCTAAAACGGTATGCGCCGCGTCTCTGTCGGCTTCGGAATAAACGGCGACCGTTTTGACGCCGAGCTCCTTACATGTTCTTAAAATTCTTAACGCAATTTCGCCGCGATTAGCAATTAAAATTTTATTAAACAAATTATCACCTTAATTATTACTGAATGCCGGTCTGAATAAATGGCTTAATGACTGAAATAATTGTCATCCAAAATTCACAAACTAAATAAGCTAATCTTTTTCTACTAAGAAAAGAGGCTGGTTGAATTCAACCGGGGTAGCATTTTCAGTTAAGATACGCACAATTTTTCCGCCGACGTCCGATTCAATTTCATTCATCAGCTTCATGGCTTCAACAATGCAAAGAACGGATCCAGGCGTAATCGTATCGCCAACTTGAACGTAAGGATCTGCGTCGGGCGCGGGAGCTCTGTAGAAAGTTCCGACAATAGGAGAACGGATTTCGTAATAGTCGTTACCGCCGTCTTCGCTTTTCGTTTCTTCCTTTGCTTCCTCAGCCGGAGCCGGAGCGTTTGGCATTGGCATAGCCTGCGGCGCAGCCGTTTGCGGTTGAGCGATTATCTGCTGAACGGTTCCGTTGTTTTTAGATATTTTTACTTTGAGATCTCCTTCTTCAACTTCAAATTCGGTGATCTCGCTTCTCTCGACTATTCTGATTAGCCGTTTTAATAGATTTAAGTCCATAATCCTTAAATGTTTATTTTTTATTATTCACTCTTTCTACGTAACTGTTGCTGCGCGTATCAACTTTTATAACGTCTCCTTCGTTGATAAACAGCGGAACATTAATGCTTGCGCCTGTTTCCACAGTAGCGGGTTTTAAAACGTTTGTAGCCGTATCTCCCTTGTAACCCGGTTCGGTATGCGTTATTTCCAATTCAATAAAAATCGGCAATTCCGTTGAAATGATATTATCGTCGTCGTCCATCAAAATCTCAACGTCCAACCCTTCTTTTAAGAATTTTTTTCCGTCGCTGAAAAGGTTTTCGGGAACCGTGATTTGTTCATACGTATCGTTGTCCATTAAGACAAATCCGTTCGGCTCTTTATAAAGATATTGATATTTACGCCTTTCAACCCTAACAATTTCAACGCTTTCGCCTGAGCGGAACGTATTATCCAAAACTTTTCCGGTTCTCATATTCTTCAACATCGTTCTTACAAACGCGCCGCCTTTGCCGGGCTTAACGTGTTGGAATTCCGTTATTGTATAAAGGTCATTTTTAAACTTTATAATTAGTCCGTTTCTGAAATCTGATGTATCAGCCATTGTACCTTAATGTTTAATTAAAAAATATAGCGCCCAAATTGATTAAATGCAATTTATGTTTACGAAACTTTCATCGCCAAAAGTTCAACTTCGGCTAAGTAGCGATCTATTTTTCTTGCTTCAGAAGAATTTTCATATTTAGTTTTTACCGTTTCAAAAGATTTTTTTGCCGCATCGGCATTTCCCGCTTTCAAATAATTTCTTCCGGCGTTTACAAGATAACCGGGATTATTTGCATTATCCGAGAAAACTTTAGCGGCTTTTTCAAAAAGATCGGCGGCTTTTTCATATTTCCCCAAACTTTCGTAACATGCGGCTTGCCCCGCAATAGCGGCCGCTTTCATATCTCTGATGCCGCCGGAATAGGATTCGTAATATTTAAGAGCTTCTTCATAATTGCCGAGATAAAATTCCGCGTTGGCGAGCATAAGTTTTGCGGTTTCGCCCGGTTCGGTGCCGCTGTAATCTTCCACTAATTTTTTCAAACCGATAACTCCCGTTCCCGGCTGCCCGTCAATGGCTTGCTGATATTGCTTCTGCTCGATTGAAGGAAGAATCTTTGCAAGTTCCGCCGTTGCTTTCGTTTTATTCTCGTCGGCTTTAATTGAATAGATATACGCGCCTGCGACGATAACGACAATAACTCCGATTGCTATAAAAACTTGTTTTTGATAAATTTCAAACTGTTCCAAAACTTTTGTGTAAACGGTAACAAGTTTGTCTTCTTTCATTTGTTTTTTTGTGATTTTTTTCTTCTTTGCTAACACAGCGTCCTCGTTAAATTATTTTTTATTTTAAAGAATGAAAGATAAAAAATCGGAAGCGATTTAACAACTAATCAAGTCCGATTCTTATGTGATTCGAAAAGATCCAAGCGCTGCCGTTTATAAGAACTTCCACTCTGTAAGCGCCTTTTTTATTGACGATAAACTCCGCGTCAATATTTTCAACTTCGTCGATTTGTTTTCCATTGTAAATCAATTTAATGGCGCAACTGTCATTCGGTAAAATAACGCGCAGTTTTATTTTCCCCGAGGCGGGAACGTTATCCCCCATTTGATAAATTCTGTTTCCGTCTTCGGCAAAAAAACGGAAACCTTTCGCATCGCCGTGATAGTAATTAGAAACGAAACATTTTCCGCATCGAAGCGATTCAAGTATTTGCGTCTTCGCTATTTTCAAATCAATTTTTTCGTTCGATTTCGGAATTCTGTTCTTCAAGAAAACATGCGTCCGGATCGACTTGAACAAAACTTTGTACGGAAAGACTTCAACTTCGAAAAACCCCATCAGATTTATTTTATGCGCATGAGCGTCAACTCCGCCTATCCCGACGACGCGCCTTTCCAAATTCAACTCGTCCCAAACTTTTAAAGTCTCTTCCGAAGGCGCGACGATAGAACGGAGCGGATGAACAAACCGGTTGTATTTATTCTGTTCCGTCAATCCTTCCATCCATTCGGACATGTGGTTCCAAATTTCAATTCCGTCAAAATCTTTCACTTCCCAATCCGTCCAAGGATAAGGCGGATGTTCGCTCATCGAATCCCGTTTTTCGTGCGGGTGAGCAATGAAACCGATTCCGCCGAGTTCCCTAACTTTCGCAACATACTCGGACGAGGAGCTTCTCGTGGAAAGACTTTCATTAATTCCGTACGCCAAGTAATGATTTTTATTGCTGCGGTCGTTGATTTCGGTTCCCACAATTACAAGCGTGTTTTCATACCATTTTTCTTTTCCGTCTTCAATGGCGCGCAAAGTGTTGTGGTCGTTTATTGCGACGAAATCGAGACCCGCTTCGTTAGCGTAACCGGCGATCTCTTCCACTTCTCCGGTTCCGTCCGAGTAAGTCGTGTGAACGTGAAATGCTCCTACGTATTCAAACATACCGGCGCCGCGTTAAACTTCATAAAGCACATTATAGCGGGTTGAATGATCGATAATCATATCCGAAAGTTTATTCATTAAAATATCCACTCTTTCGTCGGGATCGTCGTCAAAATCTTCGAACGCTTGTTTGCTTTCGAAAAGATAAATTTCTTCAAACGAGTTTTCGTCGTTCTTCATTTGGAAAACAGAGTATCTCTCCAAACCTTCGGCTTTCATAAGGTTTTTCAATTCTCGAACAACGTCCAAATAATCTTCCCTCTTTTCGGGCATGATTTTGTATGAAATAGAAAAAACAGTTTTACACATAATAATAACCTCTATTTATAAAATTTTCCTTCAAAAATTAAATTCACTTTTCCTGTCAGCGAAACCGATTCCTCAACGGAATTAAAATCCACAATCAACGTTCCGCCGGGCATTTCGATTTCAATCGGCGCTGCAATACCGTAAACAGAGCTTGCCGTCAAACCCGCCGCAATCGCGCCGGTTCCGCACGAAAGAGTTTCCCGCCGAACGCCCCGTTCGTAAGTTCTCAATTTCACGCGCCCGTTCGAAGTTTCAATAAAACCGACGTTTGTTTCTTCCGGTTGAAAAGTTTTATCCTCGCCGAACTTTTTTCCTAAAAATTCAACGTCCGCTTCTTCGACGCTTTTGCAACCCGCTTCCGAAACGTCAATTAGAAAATGCGGCGCTCCGGCGTCAACAAAAAAGCCGTTAGCGGAAACGTCTCCGGCGTCAACGAAAAGAGCTTTAACCGAGACTTCAAAATCTTCTAACTTCAATATGACTTTATTTTCATCGAGGATCTCGCCGGAATAAGTTTTTCCGTTCACGGAAAAAACCGCTTTGTTTCCATCGAAATAACCGGACTTTCCGGCGTAACTTACGGCGCAGCGCGCTCCGTTGGCGCAGAGCATTCCGCTTGTGCCGTCGGGATTAAAAAATTTCAAATCGAAATCAAATTCCGCCGATTCCGAAACAACCAAAATTCCGTCGGCGCCAACTCCGAAATGTCGGTCGCACATGCGGATTATTTCTTTTTCCGTGAAAACGACTTCGCCGATTTCTTTTCTATCGAAAAGAACAAAATCGTTTCCCGCGGCTGTGTATTTATAAAATTTTACGCATTCCATAAAATAAATTTAATGTTATTCAATAATGCAAACAACAAAATTTGCAACCGACTTGTTAACGGAAGTAAACCAAAACAAATCGGCGAAATTAAAGAGGACAATAATTCTCGCCATACTTCCGTGAACGTATTCAATTTAAACGAAAACGCGTCATACCCGCGCATGCGGGTATTCATTTCTTTAAATCATCTCTTGCATAAAAGCATGGATTCCCGCCTGCGCGGGAATGACAGAACGAAAACAAAGTTAATCAAAGTTATAAAGAACGATAAAGATTTCTAATTCTTCGCAACGTTGGAAAGGAAATCATACATCAATCTTACGCCGTAACCGGTCATATATTTTTTTGTGTAATTGTTGAACTCGTGATTTATCGCCGGACCGGCTAAGTCAATGTGCGCGTAAGGGATTTTTTCATCGACGAACCGTTCGAGAAATTTTCCCGCCGTAATCGCTCCGCCCCAGCGGGGACCGAGATTCGAAACGTCGGCGATATCGCTTTTGAGCAGATCGTTAAAATCATCCCAAAACGGAAGCCGCCACAAACGCTCGAAAGTCGTCGCGCCGGAAGATAAAATTCCGTCGGCGAGTTTGTCGTCTTTCGTAAATACGCCGGCGGTGAAAAGTCCCAACGCCACGGCTACCGCGCCGGTGAGCGTTGCGAAATCAATAATCATCTCCGGTTTCTTTTCGGAAGCGAAAGTAAGCGCGTCGGAAAGAACGATTCTTCCTTCGGCGTCGGTGTCTTTCACTTCAATCGTTTTTCCGGAATAGGAAGTAATAACGTCTCCCGGTTTATACGACGCGCCCGAAACCATATTTTCCACGGCGGGAATAAATCCGAGCAGATGCACGGGCAGCGACGCTTTCGCGGCGGCGAGTATCGTCCCGATCACCGTCGCCGAGCCGCCCATATCGGCTTTCATCTCCAACATTCCCGCAGTAGGCTTGATTGAAAGTCCGCCGGAATCGTAAGTTACTCCTTTCCCGACCAGAGCAATTTTCTTTTTCGACCTTTGTTTCGGTTTGTATTCAATCACAATAAGCTTGGGCGGGTTTGCGCTTGCGCCGCCGACGGCGAGAATTGCGTTCATCTTTCGGCGGCGAAGTTCGTTTTCGTTTATCGCCGTTACTTTTACTCCGAATTTTGAAAGCTCTTTTTTCGAACGTTTGAAAAGTTCTTCGGGAGTTAAAGAATTTGCCGGCTCATTCACCAAGTCGCGCGCAAAATAAACCGAAGTCATCAACATTTCGGTTTCTTTAATAACGGCATTCAAAAGTTTTGCGTCTTTATAAACCAGATCGATATTTAACGCGGTATGTTTATTCTTCTTCGAAAGATATTTATCGAACGTGTAATTGCCGAGGAAAATTCCCTCAATAAAAGTTTGAAGAAAATATTTTTCGCCGACAAACAATTTTTCAAAAGTTTTGAATTCGGGAATAACAATCGAAAGATTTTTGATTTTTTCGTTTCCCAAATTTTGGATTAATCCCGCCAAATTGTTTCTGAAAAAATCGGAATTGAATTTTTCTTTTACGTTAAACTTTCTAAGGAATAAAACGTCCGGTTTCCCTTGAGAAAACGCGACGGTGAATTGTTTGATCTCTTTGTCGGAAATCTTTTCGAGAAAATATTTATTCGTCTCAACTCCAAACGCATTCTTCAATAACAACGCGGTTTCCGCGCTCTTTTTATTTTGGTCGGCAAAGAGAACAAGCGCGGAATTTACTTTAAATGATTTTAACTCTTCGGCTGATTTCAGTTTTATATTGAATTTCATAATTTCTCCTTAATCTAAATATTTTTTTGCCGCTTTAATGATTTTCGGTTGATACTCTGCAAGAGTTCCGCCGTAAATCCGCGAACCGGAGGCGTTTGTATGACCTCCGCCTTCAAACTCGGCGGCTAATTTATTTATTGCAATTTTTCCTTTCGAACGATAGCTGATTTTAATTCCTTTCTTTACTTCCAAAAAAAGCAATCCTACGCGAACTCCCTTAATGCTCAGACAGTAATTTACGAATCCGTCCACTTCAGATTCGTCGGCTTTGGCGTCGTCGAGCATTTTGCGGGTGATTGTCATATAAGCGACTTTCCCGCCGTGCGCTGTTGTGATGGTTTCCAGCGCGGCGCCGAGCAGAATGATTTTGCTCTTTTCGTTTTGATTGTAAAGCTTGTCGTAAATTTCAATAGGCTGCAACCCGAATTTCAGCAGTTCCGCGGCGATTAAATGCGTTTTAGCCGTCGTTCTTTCGAAGCGAAACGAACCGGTGTCTGTCATAATTGCGGAATAAAGATTGAGCGCAATATTTTCGTCTAATTCAATTATCTTTGTTTCATTTATGAAATCGTAAATTATTTCGCCGGTCGCTACAAATTCAGTTCCGGTGAATAAATAATCGAATATCTTGTGCGGTTCTTCGTGATGATCGATGCAAATTTTTAACGCCGGAGATTTTAGAAATGATTTTTCCATACTCACGACGCGGTCGGACTGATTGAAATCGACTGCAACGAGAACGTCAGTTTCGTCAATTATTCTATCGTGTTTTTCCGGTTCGTATTTTTCAACGAGATTCAGATAATCGAGGAACTTTAGATATTCCGGCGTTTCGCTGTGATTTACGATGTAAACGGTTTTGCCCAACTTTTTCAAAATCGCCGCAAAGGCAATCTCGGAACCGAGCGCGTCTGCGTCGGGATTAACGTGGCACGTAAGCAGAAACGTTTCGTTTTGCTCTATTATTTCTTTAAGTTTTTGAAAATCTACCAACTATCGACCTTTTTAAAATAGAATCGGTAAAAATGCAAAAAAGTCGATTAAATTCATATTGAAATTTTTAATTAACCATATAAGGCATATAGGTTCACAGAAAGTTTTTCCTATATTTTCTTAAATGTCTTATATGGTTAAAATATGCGTAGTATTTAACCGCAATCCGCCTTCGGCGGACGCAATGGGTTTCGCAAAGAGCGCAAAGTCTCATATTCTAATAATCTTGAATACGATAGATTCTTCTCCGCTTCGTTCCAAATGAAGGATTATTTTTCCGTCTTTTGTTTCTTCGCATCTTATTTCACTCCTATTTTCTTTTCCCTTTATAAATAATTCCCTCTCTCCCATTCGTGCCTACTATACAGACAATATTATCTTTTGTTGAAATTCTTTTCATATGATTTGCAGCGTTTGGCAATGAAT
>JAADIR010000077.1 GCA_013151245.1 Chlorobiota bacterium | reverse complement strand
TAAAGTTGACCCAAATAAACAACCGATGAATATTATAAACGTTCCGGAAAATTTAAGAAGCAATACAATTGCCGATGGAATAACAGCGGTAGCTAAAGGGGATAAAAACAATTTGGCAATGGGCACAAACGGCGTGGGAGTTATTTGGGAAAATTTGAAAACCGGCGCGGTAAAAAACTTCAAATCATTAAAGAATAAAAAATCAATTTCAAGCAATACGATTACTGCCTTGGCTGTTGACAAGGATAACAATCTTTGGATTGGAAGCAGTTTAGGATTAGATAAATTGAATCCTAAAAATGAAAAATTGAATAAATATTATACTGATATTCCGGCAAAATATCGTGCTTTTAGCATTAATGATTTACAATTTGATAAAGCCGGAAGACTTTTTGTTGCTTACACCGGAGGCGTTGATATATTATATCCAAATCAAAATTACATCAAGAAAATTCCCACTGTATATAATCGAAAATATTCAGATGAATTGCAATCGGAGATAATTGATCTTGCTTATTCTCTCAAGCCCATTTCATCAATTCTAAAAGTCGGCGAACAAAAAACATTAGTAAAAGAATTTGAACTGATTAATGATACTGAAGTTTTAGCTATCGGCGTTGGAGAAGGTCAGCCAAATTTGGATATTATGTTTGATTACGGCTGGCTTGAGGATGAAGCCGGCAACGTAGTTTGGACCATGCATAAATTTTTTGATTCCTTTTATTTTCAAGGCGGATTCAAAAATAGAATAATAGCCAAAACGCTTAAATTAAGAAAAGGTAAATACAAACTTAAATTCCAATCTGACGTTGGGCATTCTTATGGAAGTTTTAATGTAGTTTCTCCTACGGATTCTTCCCTTTGGGGAATTCAAGTAATAAAATTAAATGACAAGCTTTATTCTGAATTATCTAAAAAAATTGATGATGAAATTGAAAATAGTTCAAAAATGCTGATGGACGACGCCCAATCAATATTTGTAAGTAAATTGTATGAAAATATACTTTGGATTGGTACGCTGAGTCAGGGTCTTCTCAAATATAATCTAAGTAACGGTAAATTTAAGCGGTATAACAAAATTACTGAATCCGCCGCTGCAGATTTTGTTATAAGCAACGATGTTTACTTTGTTTTGGAAGATAGTAAAGGCTTTGTTTGGTTTTCTTCGCCAAATGGTTTGGGCAAACTTAATCCTAAAACTGAGAAGATTAAATACTTTACCGAAAAGGATGGTTTGCCTACAAATATGATCGGAACAATCCAAGAAGATAATTATGGAAATTTATGGATCAGCAGCGCCGCCGGTTTAACTACTCTTGTTAGAAATAACGAAGGAGAGAAAGAAACATTTATTAATATTGATATTAAAGACGGCTTACAGGGTTATTCCTATTCGCGCGCTACTTGGAAATCAGAAAACGGCGAATTATATTTTGGGGGAGTTAACGGCGTCAACTATTTCAGACCTGGAAGAACAAATCAAACAAAGCCAAAAATTGTAATTACAGATTTCAGATTATCTGATGTTTCCGTGTTTGATGACAGTTCAAATTCACTTCTAAAAAAAGAATTAAACGAAACTGAAGAATTAAAATTAAACTACACTCAAAACGATATCGCTTTTAAATTTTCACCAATACATTATTCCAGACCGGAAAGAAATTTGATTGCCTACAAACTGGAAGGTTTTAATAAAGACTGGGTTTACAGTAAATTAAAATTTGCATCTTTTACAAATCTTGACCCCGGCGAATATGTTTTTAAGTTGAAGGCGGCAAATGGAGATGGTTTTTGGAGCGAAGATGAAAAGGCTATTAAAATTGAAATAGCTCCGCCATATTGGAAGACTACTTTTGCATATATTTTATACGGATTGCTAATTATATCCGGAATATTTGGGATTGATAAGTTTCAGCGCAGAAGACTACTGGCTAAAGCAAAAGAGAAAATGAAAATTCAGGAAGCGGAACTTCGCGCGGTGACTGCAGAAGCTCAGGCAAAAGTAATGCAAGCCGAAAATGACCGCAAAACAAAAGAGTTGGAAGAAGCCCGCCAGCTTCAACTTTCGATGCTTCCAAAAGGACTACCGGATATTCCTAACCTCGATATTGCGGTTTATATGGAGACAGCCACGGAAGTAGGCGGGGATTATTATGATTATCATATTCATTCCGACAAGACATTTACAATTGTTCTTGGAGACGCAACCGGACATGGAATGCAAGCAGGAATGATGGTCTCGATTATTAAGTCACTTTTTATGTCGGACAGAGCTAACAAAGAATTGCTTCCATTTTATACTAACACAAATTCGGCAATAAAAGATATGCGGCTCGGCAGACTTATGATGGCTTTAACGGCAGTGCAATTTGACGGAAAGATGATTAAAACCATAAACGCCGGAATGCCTCCCGTTCTTCTATATGATAGTCGAAAACAAGTTGTTAGAGAATTGACCGCTAAAAGTATGCCGTTAGGAGCAATGAAAAATTTCCCGTATAGTCTCGAAGAATCCGAACTTAACGCAGGCGATACTATAATGTTGTTCAGCGACGGCTTGCCGGAACTGCTAAATGAAGCTAATCAGATGTACGGTTACGAAAAAGTAAAAAAGCTTTACGGCGAAATGGCGGAAAAAAGTTCCGAAGAAATAGTCAATCGATTCAAACATTCGGCGTTAGACTGGGCGGGCGGAAAACCGCCGAATGACGACGTTACTTTTGTTGCGCTAAAGATAAAGTGAAAGATAAGAAGAAACGAATAGATTTTATCGAGTTGACAAGGAGCAAAGCTTGTCGGCGCTGAAAAATCCCGCGCAAGGCAAAGCGATTTAACTATTTCCCGAATTGGAAAGTTGCAAGCCATTCATTACGGGAAAAGCAGTTCTCCCTGCCGTCGTCGAGAGAAGTTTTCCGGCGGCTGCGTTGGAATTGCGAGAAAAAACAAAACTATCCCTACGGTTTTGTCGAGGAAAAATAATCACGCGCAAAAGATTGACTTTAGCTCAAACGTAGGGCTTGCAATGGGCTGAAGTCCATTTCTTATTTTCTTTTGCTTAGAATCCTTAGTCAGACGCCGCCGGAAATGCGTAACAAAATCGTTCGAATACTCGACCCTGTTCCATTTATAAATTGGTTTATCGCTGCGCGCTATTTGTTTGAATGTCGTTGCTTAATCGAATAATAAAAAATCAAATCATTTAACTTTTCCGGTCTGTCGATTTATCAAAATAAAAATGTAATTTACATTAGAATGATCGTTCGTAAAGAATAATTAAAAAGAGAACGGCTAAAACCAAGAAATATCTTGACAAATAAGCATTATAGTCTTATATTTGAAATGTAAGCGGTTACATTATAGGGGAAATATTAAAATTGAAAGCCACAATATACGATATCGCAAAGAAGGCGGGAGTTTCCACCGCTACGGTCTCGCGCGCGCTTGGAGAAGAACGCGAAAGAGTAAAACCCAAAACGAGAGAGAAAATATTAAAAGTCTGCAAAGATTTAAATTACCAGCCTAACAGAATCGCAAAAAATCTCGCAAAAAAATCTACCGGCGCAATAGGTTTGGTTTTGCCGGAAATTCAGGGGGATTTTTATACGGAGATAATTCGAGGCGTCGATGAAATAGCCTATTCGGGCAACTATAACCTTATTGTTTCGAGTTCGCACAGCAGAAGAAACATAGTTGAATCGATTTTGGGATTTATGCGCGAAAGCATGGTTGACGGCGTTATACTGATGATTCCTTCAATGAATAGACAAATTGAAGAAATACTTTCGAAATTTTTAACTCCGATCGTTATAATCAGCGATATCGAAGGACTCGGCGAATACGATAAGGTTAGCATAGATAATTATCAAGGCGCTTATTCGATGACGGAATATCTGATCAAATCGTTAAAGCACAAAAAGATTGCCGCAATTTGCGGACCTCGCGATAACCAAGACGCGACTATGCGCAAGAAAGGATACGTCGCTGCGCTGAAAAAATATAAAATTCCCATTAGGAAAGAATGGATAATCGAAAGTGATTTTACGATCGAAGGGGGAGAGATTGCAAGCAGCCGGTTGTTAAGTTTAAGCGAAAAACCGGACGTAATTTTTGCGGCAAACGACAATATGGCTGCGGGATGTTATAAAACCGCCGAAGCGCTTGGATATAAAGCGCCGGAAGATATCGGAATTGTGGGATTTGATCATATTGCGTTCGGAGCGTTTTTGAAGCCGAAACTAACGACCGTACACGTGCAAGTTCCCGAAATTGGAAGAGTGGCAACCAATCTATTGTTGGATAGACTTAAAGACTCCGGCAGTAATAAAAAAGCTTCGCCGAAGAATATTAAAATTTCCACCGGAATTATTATCGGCGATTCCGTTTTAAAGGCTAAATAAATAAACAATCAACTTTGGAGGAACTATGAAAAATCATTACGGTTTTATGTTTATGTTCGGGCTGGTTATTGCGCTTGCGTTGAACATAAACGCTCAGAATCACGGCGATCCCGCCTATCTGCAAATTGTAAGCGCGGAAAACCCGGTGACAATCGACGGAGTTTTAGACGAAAGCGATTGGCTGAAAAGATACGATTATTTGGTGTTCGGTCAATATGCGCTCGCCGGCGACGTAACATATACGGTTACCGATTCTGCTCACGTGAAAGGGGAAACGACAGATTCGACGCTCACTTTTGTTAAAATCATTCATTACGGATTGGACCTTTACATCTCGTTGCAATCAAACGATCAATCCGTTGGAAAGTTCGGCAACAGTTGGGAAGGCGACGGACTATTTATGAAAATCAAATCGGCTAGCGGAATCCCTTACGAATACAAGCTCTTTTTCAATCAAGCCGGCGTTGATCCTGATATAGCTTTCGAAACTAACGGGCCCGAAGGTTCCGGAGAAGGCGCCGCGTTCAAGAACCCCGGAACGATAGTAAATGATATTTCGCAAGTTGACGACGGTTATACAGCCGAAATGGTAATTCATCTGGATATGCTAGGTTATACCGATCCGTACGCCGACGTTGAAGCGGCGATGGTTATTTTTGATCCCGACGGATATACGGACGATATGGATCCTTGGGGCGACGCAGGTTCTTATTTTAAAAGCTGGTGGGGCAGCGAATGGGGCAGCGAGTTCAGAATTTTACGCCTTTCGGATAAGCCGATGGTTGTCGCCAACAAAACCGATGACGTTTTAGACCTCGACGGAGAACTAACGGAACCTTTCTGGAGCGAAGCCGAATCTATAGAGGTTGGAAAAGGCAGCCATAGCGGCACCGGAGGATATTATATGCAATGGAATTCGCCGACAAACGTGTACGACGACCAAAGTATGGCGACGGTAAAATTTGCTCATAACGGAACGGATTTATATATCGGAGTTGAATCGGACGACGCTTCGGTTTGTAAATGGTCGCCCGGCTGGGAAGCGGACGGTCTTTTCTTGTGGATGACTAACAAAGGCGAAATTCCCGACGCCGGTTCGAGAATGGAAATTAAAAATATGTTCTTCGACGCTACCGAAGGCGCGAAAGCGGTTTTTGAAATGAACGGCAACGTGCCGAGCGGTGGAGCCGAAGGCGCATGCTATCTTCCCGAAGGAACCGTTACGCATACGGAAACAAACGGTCCGGACGCCGGATATTCGTTGGAAGTCGTCGTTCATACCGATATGTTCGGTTACGAGGTGGGCGACGAAGTAAGTTTGAGCGTTGTTATTTGGGATTTGGACTACGCTTCGGCGGACGCGTGGACAGACAGCACGTCCGATTACGCTCCAAACTGGTGGGGAAGTCAATGGGTCGATCCCACTTTTGAAAAATATCATATGTATAGGAAAGTCCTTCTTTCATTTGCTTCCGACGTTGAAGAAATAGGGACAACCGTTAGCGGTTATAAGTTGAAACAAAATTACCCGAATCCGTTTTCCAAAGGATCCGGCGGAAATTCTACGACGAAAATTTCTTATTCAATTCCTTCGAAGGAATACGTGACGTTGAAAATTTACGACGCAATTGGGAGAGAGATTTCCACGCTCGTTAACCAAGAACAAAACAGAGGCGTTTACGAAGCGACTTTCGACGCGTCGCGCTTGTCATCCGGCGTTTATTTTTATACTTTAAAAGCCGGTAATTACGTTCAGACGAAAAAAATGATGCTTTTAAAATAAAAAGCGATTTAACAATAAATTCAAAGCTTGTTCCCGTCGTAAATCTTTGGCGGGAACGGGCGATTCAATTTCTACAATTAGGCTGAATTTATGACCCGGTCCTCGATTGAAAGAGTTTTATTTTGGATTTTACTCTTCGTTTTTATATTTCCGTCGGCGGTTCTTCGCGCGCAGCAAACGGGAAAAATTTCGGGCGTAGTAAAAGATAAAGAAACAGGGGAAGCCCTTGTTGGAGTAAATATTTTTATCCCCGAAAAAAATACCGGAGCCGCTACCGACCTCGACGGCTATTTTGTTATTTTAAATTTACATCCCGGCAATTATACAATCGCGGCTTCGATGGTAGGGTACCGAAAGATGGTTTTTAAAAACGTTAACGTTTCTTCGGGTAAAACCACTTCGCTGAATTTTGAGATGGAAACGAAAGTTGCGGAACTGCAAGACGAGATTGTAATCACAGCGGAAAAGCCTCTTATTAAAACCGATCTGACTTCGAGCGAACTTACCGTTTCGGCGGAAGAAATATCAAAACTGCCGGTTGAAAACCTCAACGACGTAATTAAACAAAAGGCGGGCGTTGTGCTCGACGCTTACGGCAACATTCACATTCGAGGAAGCCGAGCAAGCGAAGTCGGGTATATGATCGACGGAATTTCCGTTAAAGACAATTATTCCGGCAAAAGGGCTGCGGACGTGGACGTTCAATTTATGGACGAAGTGAAAATAATAAGCGGCGTATTCAACGCGGAATACGGACAAGCGACGTCGGGCGTTATAGACGTGATAACCAAGCAGGGCGCCTCCCGTTTCGAAGGAAATATCAGCGCTTCGGTCGGCGATTATGTTAGTTCCGACGGCGATATTTTTATGAATATACAAAATGTTAATCCCGCAGCAATAACCGATTTGAAAGGCAACGTTTCGGGACCTATCAAATTTCTCGGAGAAGGGGTTAACTACAGTTTCGCTTTCAGACGCTATCAAAGCGACGGTTGGCTTTTTGGAAAAAGGAGATTTAATACTTCCGACAGCTCGTATATTCAAGGCTCGATTTTCCACATTGATGAAACGGGCGACAACGAAATCGTTTCGCTTAACGACAAGCTCTTTTATAATTTACAAGCAAAAATAATATTCCCGATAAGCAAAAACTTGCAGTTTTCAAATTTCACTCTTTGGGATAATTCAACCGAGCAATTCTACAATCATTTATTTAAATACAATCCGGACGGACTTCCGACAAATTACAATAACGCGATTAACAACATCGCCAAATTTACTTATCTCTTTTCCTCCTCTTCATTTCTTACGTTGAAGTATTCGTTCGCTTATTCGGATACTAAAACTCATGTTTATGAAGATCTAAACGACCCGCGATACGCGAACCCGGAATTGCTGCGTCAATTGACTAGCTACAGTTTCCTTACCGGCGGAACGGATATGACGCACGACGAAAGAGAGACGAAAACCAACATCGTTAAACTCGACTTCCTTTCACAGTTCGACAGATACAACGAATTCAAAACCGGAATCGAATTTAGGAACGACAATATCAACGTTATTAATCAAACGGCAAAATACAATGGAGAAACTCCGGTTTTCAGTTTCAATAGATACATTAATGAAGGGGATTTTCATTACAAGCCGCTTAGTTTTGCTCTTTACGCTCAAGATAAAATCGAGTACCAAAGCATAATAATAAACGCCGGTTTGAGGTTCGACTATTTCGATTCGAAAGGCGCGGTTCCGGTTGACGAAAAAAATCCCGAAACTTCGAAAAAAATTCCCGCCGATAAACAGACGCAGATAAGTCCGAGAATCGGCGTCGCTTTTCCCGTTTCCGCCGACGGAACAATACATTTCAGTTACGGACATTTTTTCAGAATTCCCGATTACCGCTATCTCTATTACAATCCGAATTTCAGAGTGGGACCCGGCGGTTTGAATTCGCTGATGGGAAACGCCAACTTAAAAGCGGAATCTACCGTTGCCTACGAGTTGGGACTACATTATAAATTTTTCAATATGCTGGGCTTGGAAGTAATTGGATTCTACAAAGATATTTCCAATCTTCTCGGAACGGAAATCGTAAACGCCGCCGTGGGCGGCGACAGATACGCGCGCTACACAAACCGAGATTACGGCAAAGCGCGCGGAATAACGATTTCCCTTTTCAAGCAAGCGACCGCGGCGAGCCCGCTATCGGTTTCGTTGGATTACACTTATCAAATATCGGAATCGAACGCCTCCAATCCGGACGACGCTTTTAATCGCGCTCAAGGCGATCCGCCAAAACAACCGAATATTCAAGTCGTTCCGGTGGATTGGGATCAGCGCCATACGCTAAATTTTTCCATGTTTTTCACCAAACGGGATAATTACAATTTGGGAATAATCGCTAAATATGAAACCGGATTTCCTTATACGCCGGAAAATCAGTCGATTCAAACCAGTTTTGAAAACAGCGCGAGAATGCCCGATAAAGTAAACGTCGATTTACTGTTTGATAAAAAATTTAAATTATTCGGACAAATCCTATCGCTTTTTATTAAAGTTTACAATCTGTTCGATACGCGAAACGAAATCCAAGTTTATAGGGACACCGGCAGAGCCGGCTATTCGCTGGTTAGTCAATACACGCCGGAAAATCAAGGCGCTAATACGCTAACGGAATTTTTAACTAACCCGACATATTACTCGCAGCCGCGGAGAATAATTGTCGGGATGAATTACAATATAAATTTCAATTGACGGAAACGAATGAAAAATTCGAAAATATTAATATTGCCGCTGCTGATTTTATTTACGAGCGCAACTTTTGCGCAAATCAGCGTTCCGCCGGAAAAACGAGGCGACAGAAAATATCGTAAAGAAGGGATTCACAACGGAAATTTGGTGGAAACGCTTTTCTATAATTTCGGAGAAGTAGCCTGGTGGGGACGCGAGCCTTCCGGCGTTTGGCCGCGCGGTTCGCGCCATTCGTATATGGACGGCATCACTCCGATTGTAGCCGCGCAAGTAGTTGACGCTTCCGGAGATACAATTAGAATGGTCGAAGCCGGTTACAGAGAAAATATGGACGTTTCTCCTTCGGGAGTGGAGCGCGGTTTTCAGCCTCGTCCCGGATACGCCAATCCCAATCAGTCTTCTATCGCTATGAGCGATAAGCCGATAACTTGGCCGCTAAGCTGGCCCGGAAAAGACGATTCGTGGAACGGCTTTTGGGACGGCTATTTCGGCAAAATCACCAACGCCGATCAAGAGAGTTATTTTGTTATGGACGATAACAGCGACGACGGGCATAATTTTTATCCCGATTCCACCGACCATACGCGGCGGGGATTGGGCTTGAGCGTTAAGGTGCGCGGTTTTCAGTGGTCGAACATTCTCGCCGAAGACCTTATTTTCTGGCATTACGAAATTACGAACGAAGGAACGCACAACTACAATCAGGCAATTTTCGGGATGTACGTAGATTGCGGCGTGGGCGGGCAATTCGATTCGAACGACGATTATGCTTCGTTTAATAAAGACGACGATATTACGTACAGCTGGGATCACGACGGAATTGGAGAAGGCGGCTGGAGCCCAACCGGTTATGCCGGATACGCTTTCTTAGAGAGCCCGGGTAATCCGAATAATTTTATCGACGACGACGGCGACGGCGAAAATATGAATCCGGTTATCGAACAATATATGCTCGAAGGCGAAATAGCCGGCAACGGAATAGACGATAACGGAAACGGAATTATTGACGAATCGACTTTTAATATCGGCATGAAATACGCCGACGGGATTGATAACGACAACAACGGCGTAATCGACGAGATGATTGACGAAGCGCGTTCGGACGGAATTGACAACAACGGCAATTGGGACGCTTCGATTGACGACGTTGGGCTGGACGGCTTGGCCGGAACGGGCGATTACGGCGAGGGAGACGGAAAGCCGACTTCGGGATGGCTGCTTCCGGGTTCTTTTTCCGGAATGCCCGACGGACCCGTAAACAAATACGGACTTGCCGACACGGGACAACCGGGAGAACCGAATATTGATAAAACCGATATTAACGAATCAGATCAAATCGGGCTTACCGCCTTCGACGTTTTCTATATCGGTTCCGGGGTTACCTTCAGAGAAGACGACAGAATTTGGGAGCGGATTTCTTACAGTCATTTCGATACCGACCTTCAAAACGGAAACATCGCTTTTCTTTTCGGCTCGGGACCTTTCATTTTGCCTTCCGGAGCGACCGAAAGATTTTCGCTCGGGCTTCTATTCGGGAACGATTTGAACGATATAGTAAGAAACAAAGAAACCGTGCAGAATATTTACGACAACAATTACCGCTTCGCTCAACCTCCATTGAAACCGAAAGTAAGCGCGGCGGCGACCGACGGAAAGGTTACTCTTTATTGGGATTCCGACGCCGAACAGTCTTACGATTCTTTTTTGAAAGAATACGACTTCGAAGGATACAAGATTTACCGCAGCACGGATCCGGGATTTCAAGACGCATACACAATAACAAGCGGATACGGCGACAATACGCTCTATAAACCGGTCGCGCAATTCGATATAATAAACGACGTCGGCGGATTCTTCGATTTGGATTATCAAGGCGTAAAATATTATCTCGGCGATAACAAGGGTTTGAAACATTCTTGGACGGACTCTGAAGTTATGAACGGGCAGACTTATTACTACGCCGTTGTTTCTTACGATCGAGGGAACGCGGGAATAGGTTTGTATCCTTCAGAGTGTACGAAAGTGATAGTAAGGGATTTAGCCGGAAACGTTACGCTCGACGTTAACACGGCGCAAGTAACGCCGGGAACGGCTTCCGCGGGCTACGTCTCTCCCGCCGGGCTCGATACCGTTTATCACGCCGCCGGAAACGGAACCGGAACAATACTCACGGAAGTCGTTAATCCGGATTTGGTTGGCGACAAAGAATACCTGATATCTTTCGCAGGTTCTTCCGCCGATACTACGCTTTATTCGGTTTATGAAATAGCCTCCGCCGATACGATTCCGTTAATTCAAAATTCCCCTTATACCGACGGCGAGGATTTCAACGAATTGATCGACGGAATAAGAGTTCTCGTTTTCGACGACAGCGTGGAATTCGATTACGATAATTCCGGTTGGACCAACGGAAACTCAAACGTAATTATTCTCGGCGAAAAAACTTACGACGTTCCCGCCGGAATCGAAGATTATCCGGTAAGTTATGAGGTTCGCGTCGGACAGCCGGATTCGTCCTGGCTATACGGGTACAGAAACGAAACCGATTTTCAAGTGTGGGACGTTTACAATAAGAAAAAAGTGAAATACTATCATTGGGAACCCGCCGACGCCGCCGACCGGAAGTTAAACGCCGGCGATTATTTCGACGTATGGAAGGAAATTAACGGCGTGCAGAAAAGAATATGGCGCTTCAGTTTAATTGCTCCTACTAACGCCGGAACGATCAATCCTTCTTCCGGGGACCTGGCAAAATTGACGATCAAAACTCCGTTTAGTAAAAAAGATAAATATACTTTTTACGCCGTAAAACAAAAAATCGATTTGGGAAAAGCCAAAGAAGAATTGGATAAAGTTACCGTCGTGCCTAATCCTTACGTTGGCGCGGCGCGCTGGGAACCGCAGCGATTGACCGCTTCGGGAAGAACGGAACGGCGAATATATTTTACTCGCTTGCCTAACAAAGCGACAATACGAATTTACACGATTAGCGGCGATTGGGTAGCCACGATAAACCACGAATCGAATCTGCTCGACGGGAAAGCCTCGTGGAATTTAAAATCGAATTCCGGGTTAGACGTTGCGCCCGGAGTTTACGTTTACCACCTCGAAGCGCCGGGCGTGGGAGAGAAAATAGGAAGATTTGCAATTATTAAATAACGGAACGCAGATGAAAGTTTTTGTTGCAATAATTTTAATAGGACTTATTCTCAATTCAAACGCCAAAGCTCAAACCTATGCCGGGAGCAGCGGCGGACAGTTCCTTAAAATTGACGCGGGCGCGCGAGCGGTGGGAATGGGAAGCGCATTTACCGCCGTTGCCGACGACGCCTCCGCCGTTTTCTGGAACCCGGCCGGAATTGCCTCAATGAAAAACAACTCCGCCGTTTTCAGCCATACTTATTGGATTGCGGGAACCTATCACGATTTCGCGAGCGTGATTATTAAACTTTCTTCTTCTCAAGCGCTGGCGCTGAGCTACGTATCGCTCGGTATGCCGGATATGGAAGTGACAAACGAATTCTACCAAGACGGAACTGGCGAATATTTTTCCGCCAACGACCTTGCCCTGGGAATCACGTATTCTTTTATGATAACAAACGAATTTAGTCTGGGTTTTACCGGAAAATATATTTCGGAAAATATTTGGCATATGAACGCTTCTTCATTCGCGTTCGACGTGGGACTTTTGTACCACACTCCGATAAAAGGGCTTTCGCTTGGAATGTCGATTACTAACGTCGGTCCGAAATTGAAATATGAAGGAGGGGACAATTTTGTTTATTATTCCTTCGATCCTTCGCTGCACGGCAACGACGATAAAATATTCGCCGAAATAAAAACCGATTATTGGGATTTGCCTCTTGCGTTTAAGGTTGGGTTGGCGTATCAATTACTTAAAACCGAATACAACGCGCTGTCGGTTAGCTGCGACGCCGTTCATCCGAACGATTACAGCGAATCGGTCAGTCTCGGCGCAGAATATTCTTTCAAAGAAGTTCTTTTTTTGCGCGCGGGATACAAATCTCTTTTCAAAATCGAAGCTGAAGAAGGGTTCGCATGCGGCGTCGGCTTGCTTTATTATATTACCGATTTCATTCCTATGAGAGTGGATTATTCTTATTCGGACTACTCGCGTTTGAAAGACGTTCACAGAATATCGCTTGAAATAGGTTTTTAATTTTTATCAATTCGGAAAACAGTTACATGAAAAACTTTGAAACAAAATACGGATATTTCGACAAAGACGGAAAAGAATATGTAATTAAAACTCCGCGAACTCCCAAACCCTGGGTAAACGTTATCTCCAACGGGCGATACGGACTTGTTATTTCGCAAACCGGCGGCGGGTTCAGTTGGCTCGACCATTCGGAGTTTAACAGAATCACGCGCTGGCATCAAGATTTAATACGGGATAATTGGGGAAAATATATTTATATAAAAAATAATGAAACCGGCGATGTTTGGAGCCCGACTTGGTCTCCGGTAAAAACGGAACTCGATAACTACGAATGCAGATACGGAACCGGCTACGCAAAATTTGTTTCCGAATATAAAGGAATAGAAATAGAACTTTTGATATTTGTTCCGTTTGACGAAACCCTTGAAATATGGGACGTAAAAATAAAAAACCGTTCCGACAGAAAAGCGGATTTGTCGATCTTTACTTACTTTGAATGGGCGCTCGGTTCTTCGGTGGATTTTCACAGAGAGTTTCACAAACAATTTTTGGAAACCGACTACGACGAGAGTTTAAATGCAATAACGGCGAAAAAAAGATTGTGGGATATTCCCCTCGGCGACCGCGGACATTGGAACGTTGAATACGATTACGTCGGCTTCTTTTCGTGCGGGAAAAATCCGGTTTCATACGACGGCGATAAAGAAAAATTTATCGGACAATACGGAAGCCTTGAAAAACCGGCTGCGGTTGCAAACGGAAAACTATCCGAGACCACGGGCGCTTTCAACGATTCAATCGCTTCCCTTAAAGTAAACTCGGAACTTGAAACGCTCGGCGAAGAAAGAATAAATTTTTTCCTAGGACTGAAAAAGGACAAAAATGAAATATCGGAATCGCTCTCGAAATATTCTTCCTTCGACGCAGTGGATGAAGCATTTTATGCCGTAAAAAGAAAATGGAATGAGATACTCGGGAATTTTGAAATCAATACGCCGGATACGGCGATGAATTATATGGTAAACACTTGGACGCGTTATCAAGCGATTTCCGGCAGACTGTGGGGACGAACGGCGTATTATCAGCAGAGCGGCGCGTTCGGATTTCGAGACCAGCTTCAGGACAGTCTTGTTTGGTTGTCTTCCCATCCTGAATTAACGAAAAAACAAATTAAACTTCATTCGCGGCATCAATTCTCAGGCGGCGAAGTTCTGCACTGGTGGCATCCGATTTCCGAAACCGGACTTGCGACCGAAATGACCGACGATATGCTTTGGCTTCCTTTCGTCGTTCATCAATATATTATGGAAACCGGCGATTATGAAATTCTGAACAACGTAGAGCCTTATTTCGACGAGCAGAGAAAGGAAGCGACAATACTCGAACATTGCGACGCAGCGATTAATAAAGCTCTGAACAGACTGAGCGAACGCGGACTGCCGTTAATAGGCGCCGGCGATTGGAACGACGGAATGAGCGCCGTTGGACTCGAAATGAAGGGAGAATCTTTTTGGCTTGCGGAATTTTTATACAAAATATTGAGAGACTTTTCAAACATATATTCATCGATTGGAAATGCAGAACGCTCGGAAAAATACGAAGACAAAGCCGCCGGACTGCGAAAAGCCTTTTGCGACAACGCCTGGGACGGCGAATGGTTTTTGAGAGCGACTAAAGATTCCGGCGAAAAAATAGGCGCCGCGGAAAACGGCGAAGGTCAAATTTATCTCAATCCGCAAACGTGGGCGGCAATAAGCGAAATTGCGGGCGAGGAAAGAGAACGAATTGCAATGAATTCGGCGGCGGAAAAACTTTTGAAGAAAAACGGATGTTTGCTTTTACGCCAGGCGTACGGAAAGCCCGACAGTTTTATCGGATATCTGACCCGCTATGCCGCCGGAAGACGCGAAAACGGCGGCGTTTATTCTCACGCGTCAACATGGGCGATATGGGCGTTTGCAAAACTAAACGAAAATAAAAAAGCGTTTGAAGTTTACAAAAGAATGAACCCGATTTATTCCGGCGAAGAACCCGATGTTTACGTCGCCGAACCGTTCGTTATGCCTGGCAATATCGACGGACCCGATTCGCCTAACTACGGAATGGGGGGATGGACATGGTACACCGGCTCAGCCGCTTGGTATCAAAAGGTTATAGTGGATTGGATACTCGGCGTTCGCGCCGGAAAAGACGGTTTGATAATCGATCCGCACATACCGGAAAGTTGGATGTTTTACAGCGTAAAAAGATATTATCGAGGAACCGAATACCTTATTACCGTAATCAATCCTTTCGGGCTTTCGTCCGGCAAAGTTGAAATTGAAATCGACGGAGAAAAGTATAACGAAGATACGTTGAATATCGCTTCGGACAAACCGGTGAAAGTAACCGCCACGTTGAAGAAAAAAAATGATTAACTTAAACGGCAAATGGAAATATCTGATCGACCCGAACCCGGGATTGTCGTTCGGCGCGGCGGAGAAAAAAATTGCCGCTGAAAAATACGACGGCGAAATCAACGTTCCTTCAAATTGGAACGAATCGGAATTCGAAAATTATTCCGGCGCGCTTTGGTATGTAAAAGAATTTGATTTACCCGAAAATAATCGGAAAAGAAAACTCGTCTTCGATGGCGTCGATTATTTTACCGACGTATGGCTGAACGGTAAATTTATCGGTTCGCACGAAGGCTATTTCAGTAGATTTTCGTTCGATTTAACAAATGATATATTTAAACGTAAAGGAAACCGCTTAATTGTAAAGGTCGCTTCGCCTGTTGAAGAAGCGGGAAATGTTTGGCCCGACAGAAAAAAATTAATAAAGGGAATTTTCAATCATCACGATTGCAGACCGGGCGGTTGGGATTTGAAACGCGGACAAGATAAAAACACCGGCGGGATATGGAATTCGGTAAAAGTTATCAAGACAAAAGACATTTCGATAGAAAACGTGAAAGTGGAATCGAAAATTTTCGACGACTTTGCGGAAATAAAAATATACTTTGAATACGTTTCCTTTTACTCTCTCGCGAAGAAAAATCGCGTAAATATCGCAGTAAAATCCCCGTCCGGTAAAATTATCGCGGCAAAAAGAAATATTGTTTTCGAGCCCGGCGGGGGAACCGCGATTGTCGTGATAAAAATCGAAGAACCGGAATTATGGTTTCCGTACGAATTAGGCAAGCCGTCGCTGTATGAACTTAAAATATCCTCAAAAATATTTTATACCGTAAAAAATAAATTCGGCATTCGCGAAGTAAGTCTTTCGGAAAAGAACGAATTTATAATAAACGGAAAAAGATTCTTTCTCCGCGGAACGAATATTATTCCCGAACAGTTTCTCTCGTCGCTTTCAAAGAAAAGAATAAAAAAACTGACGGAAAACTTGCTTGAGGCAAACGTTAATATTGTTCGAGTGCACGCGCACGTAAACAGAAAGGAATTGTACGACGCGTTCGACGAAGCGGGAATTCTTGTCTGGCAGGATTTCGCCTTGCAGTGGACTTACGACGAATCGAATGAATTCAAGGAAAACGCAGTCCGGCAGATAAAAGATATGGTTCGCGGATTGTTCAATCATCCCTCCGTTGTTTTTTGGTGCTGCCACAACGAACCGGGCGGTCAAATTAATACGCTTGATAATTATTTGTTTGACGCCGTCCGCGAAGAGGACGGAACGAGAATAATCAGAAAAGCGTCGAATTACGAAGAACATCCTTACGACGGCTGGTATTGGGGAAAGGCGGAACATTTCTCAGCCGCGCCTATGGGCCCGCTGGTTACTGAGTTCGGCGCGCAGGCTCTGCCGAATGTGGAATCATTGCGAAAAATTCTTTCCGAAAAAGATATATCAGGATTGAATTGGGAAGAGTGGGAATATCATAATTTTCAATACGAACAAACTTTCAATGTTGCGGAAGTCGAAATCGGCAAGAATATAGAGGAATTCGTAAACAATTCTCAAAAATATCAAGCGGAGTTAATCTCCAAAGCGGTAGATTATTACAGAAGAAAAAAGTGGAACGGAATAACGGGAATCTTCCAATTTATGTTCGTCGATTGCTGGGAAGCCGTTACCTGGTCTGTCGTCGATTATTTCGGCAAAAAGAAAGCCGGATTTTACGCGCTTAAAAAAGCGTTCGAGCCTCTCTTTCTTTCCATCGATTTGAAAAAGGAAAAATATCAAATCGGCGAGGAATTATTTTTTGAGACGCGAATAATAAACGATTTACCCCGTAAAATAATATCCGCCGAATTGGAGATTTGCTTAAACGAGAAAAAGGTCGCCGCGATAAAGGAGATAAATATACAGGAAGATTCGACGGTCTTTTTACCCTTTGACAAATTCAAAATTAAGCTCGACGGTTTCGGCGGGAAAACCGAACTGAAATTAAAACTAATCGATAGCGTGGGAAAAGTATTATCGGAAAACGAAAAAGAATTGGAAATAATCGAACATAAAATAAAATGGATGTAATATGAAAAAAACTCTGTTTCTTCTAATATATATATTCGTATCCGCCTCGGGCGTCGCCGCTCAGGATTTTGTGTTTTTCAGCGACAGTCAGACGGCAGTTTCATACGACCCGAGTTGGGGGTTCGCTAATCAGCCGAGCGTTTTGGAGCGCGTCGGCGATAAATTTCCCGTCGCGGAAAATATAAAATATCAAGGAACAAATTCGCTGAAACTCAGTTGGCTTTCGGCGGAAGGCGGCGACTGGGGAATCGCCGTGGCGGAACCCGGCTGGCCCGGGCACGACGTTACGACAAAAGACTCTCTTTCCTTTTGGGTCTTTTCCGAATCGGAAACGGAATCGGCTGATTTGCCGATAATTTATCTCGAAGATATAAACAACAAAAAAACGGACAAACAGAATCTATCCGATTATTCTCAAAACATTCCGGCGAACGAATGGATTAAAATATCGATTCCGCTTGAGATATTTATCGCATATCCGGGCGAGGCGGATTTGACGAAAATAAAAACAATCTTCTACGGACAAGGCGCGGCGGACAACGTCAATCATACGCTCTATCTCGACGAAATAAGAATGACCGACGCAAACGAGAACGACGTCGATCCGCCGGACGTTCCCGAAATTCTTTACGCTAAAGGTTATTCCAAACATATCGACGTAAAATGGAATGGAAACGACGAAGAAGACCTTGCCGGTTATTATATTTACAAAATAAACGACGGTTCGGAGGAATTGGTCGGAACCGCCGATAAAGATGAAATTTATTATTCCCATTTTCTCGGGCAATTCGGAATCACCGCGGAATATGCCGTTTCCGCATTCGATCAATCGGGCAACGAATCCGCTTTGAGCGCGACGGTTTCGGCAACGACAAGAGAATTAAACGACGACGAAGAGCTAGATATGCTGCAGGAAGCTACTTTCAGATATTTTTGGGATTACGCTCATCCGGTTTCGGGAATGAGCAGAGAAAGAACCGGCTCGGGAAATATTGTAACGTCGGGCGGAACGGGAATGGGGCTGATGGCGATAATTGTAGGAATTGAAAGAGGTTTCGTATCGCGCGAAACCGGCGCGGCTCGAACTTTGAAAATTATTAATTTTTTGAAAAACGCCGACAGATTTCACGGCGCGTGGTCTCATTGGCTCGACGGCGAAACGGGAAAGGCAATTCCCTTTAGTCAGTTCGACGACGGCGGGGACCTTGTGGAAACGGCGTATCTCGTTTCCGGTTTGCTTACGGCAAGGGAATACTTTAACAAAGACAATGTTTCCGAGAACGAAATTCGCGAGCTTGCAACGCAACTTTGGGAAGAAGTGGAATGGGACTGGTACAGAAAAAGCGAAAACGGGCAAGTCCTTTACTGGCACTGGTCTCCTAACTACGGCTGGCAAATGAACCATCAAATACGCGGCTTCAACGAGGCGATGATTGTTTATTTGCTTGCCGTGGCTTCCCCTACGCATTCCGTTCCAGCCGATCTGTATCACAGCGGCTGGGCGGGAGGCGGTTATGAAAACGGAAAAACGTTTTACGGCATTAAGCTAGACGTCGGTCCCGATTACGGCGGACCGCTTTTCTTCGTTCACTATTCATTTCTCGGTTTCGATCCGCGGGATAAAAAAGACGCTTACGCAAATTATTTTACGCACGCAAAGAACGTCGCTCTCGTTCATCAGAAATACGCTATTGAAAACCCGCAAGGTTTCGCCGGATACGACGAAAGCAATTGGGGCTTAACGGCTAGCGACGATCCGCTGGTCGGTTATACGGCGCACGCTCCGGTTTACAACGACAACGGAACGATAACTCCAACCGCGGCGCTCTCTTCTTTTCCTTTCGTTCCCGAGGAAGCTATGAAGGCGTTCAAGAGCTTCTACAATAATTACGGCGAAACGCTCTGGGGAAGTTTCGGATTTCGAGACGCTTTCAATCCGGGCTTAAATTGGACGGCGGGCGATTATCTTGCAATTGACCAAGGTCCGATTATTATTATGATCGAAAATTATCGCACGCGGCTTATTTGGAACTTGTTTATGTCGAACCCCGAAATCGCTCCGGCGCTCGCCGCCATTGGCTTTGAAGACGTAACCGGCGTTCCCGAAGATACGCCCGAATTGAATTTTAAGTTATACGACAATTACCCGAACCCGTTTAACCCCGATACCATAATTGAATATTCCCTCCCGAGAAAAATGTATGCGCGGCTTTTGATTTACGATGCGCTCGGTAGAAAAGTTGCGGCTTTGGTCGATGGGGAAATTCCCGCGGGAAAGCACAAAGCGGTTTGGAATGCTTCCGGTCGTTCGAGCGGAGTATATTTCTACAAATTGACGGCGGAGAATTATTTGCAAACTAAAAAAATGTTGTATGTCAAATGAGCGGAAATAACGGCGTTTTGTTATTTTAATTAATTAGACTGTTTGTTTTATAGTATTACAAGTTAAATCCTTCCCGATTAGAAACACCCCCGACAAAAAGCATCGGGATAAATCGGGACAAGTTGTTTTTTATGCATGCCGTGTGTAATTGTTTTTTATTGCACAGCGGTAAAGAAATTTTGAAGATTAATTTAAGAATGAACGAATGGATGATGGGATGAATGAAAAATTCAAATCGGTTGAACTGAGATAACTATTGTTATGCTCAAAATTCCAATTTTCCATTATCCATTGCGGTTTACCGCGCTATGAATAAATACTTATTCCTAATATCGCTAATAATTTTCGGTTGTTCTTCAAACGAAAATAAAAAAACTGAAATTTCTTTCTGGGCAATGGGCGCAGAAGGCGAGCGCGTTAACGATTTAATCGCGGATTTTGAAAAGGAAAATCCCAACGTTAGCGTAACGGTTCAGCAAGTGCCGTGGAGCGCCGCGCAAGAGAAATTGGTTACGGCTTTTGCAAGCGATATGCTGCCGGATTTATTTCAAATTGGGAACACGTGGATTCCGCAGTTTGCATTTTTGAATGCGGTTCAAAAGTTGGACGCGTATATCGATTCTTCACGGGTTGTGAATAAGGAAAACTATTTTGAAGGTATATGGAATACAAACGTAATCGATTCGTCCGTCTTCGGCGTCCCGTGGTATGTCGATACCCGCGTTTTGTTTTACCGGTCGGATGTTTTAAGTAAAGCAGGCTACAATTCTCCTCCGAAAACATGGGATGAATTGTTTGCGGCGGCAAAAAAAATAAAAAGCATATTAAACGACGAAAAGAAATATCCGATCTATCTTCCTACTACGGATTGGACTCCTTACGTGATATTTGCCCTGCAAAACGGCGCCGAATTATTGAAAGAAAATAATTGTTACGGAAATTTTTCTTCGCAAAAGTTTAAGGAAGCGCTTTTGTATTTAACGGAATATCATAAAGAAAAACTATCGCCCGTTGGCGTTTCGCAAGTTGCGAACGTTTATCAAGCATTTAAAGACAAATATATTTCGATGTATATTTCGGGACCGTGGGACGTCGCCGAATTCAAAAAACGTATGGGGGATTCTTTAAGCGGCGTTTGGAATGTCGCGCCTCTTCCTTCGCGAAAGGGAAACTATCCCGGGGTTTCATTGGCGGGCGGTTCGAGTCTGGTTATCAATAAAAATTCCGAAAACAAAAAAGCCGCGTGGAAATTGATCGAGTTTCTCTCAAGAAAAAAGAGTCAATTAAAATTCTTCAAGTTGCTGAACGACTTGCCCGCGGTTAAAGAAGTTTGGAACGACCCCGCTTTGATTAACGATAAATATACGCAAGCGTTTTACGAACAATTCAAGAACGTAATTGCGACGCCTAAAATTCCCGAGTGGGAGAGAATAGTTTATTCGGAATTGAGGCAATACGTTGAATATGTCGTGATGGAACGAATGACGGCGGACGACGCGATGAAAGCATTGGATAAAGCGGTGGATGATATCTTAGCCAAACGCAGGCAGATTTTGGACGAAAAATGATTGACGCCTCGAATAAATACGGAATTACCAAAGCCGTTGCGCTTTTCCTTTCTCCGGCGCTGTCGGCAATCTTCATCTTTTTTTTCTTGCCGGTTTTTGCCGCGTTGGCAATGAGTTTTACGGATTTCGGGCTTTATTCTCTAGCCGACTGGAGATATACGCGGTTTGTAGGATTTGATAATTACGTAAAACTTTTTAACGATCCGCTTTTTTGGCAAGCTCTGAAAAATACTTTTTATTTTGTGCTCGTCGCCGGACCTCTTTCGGTGGCGGTCTCTCTGTTTGCGGCAATTTCGCTTAATTCGAAATTCGCCAAATTTAAATCTTTTTTCCGTCTTGCTTTTTTCCTTCCCGTCGTAACGACTCTGGTTGCGGTTGCCATTGTTTTCCGATTTGTTTACCATCCCCATTTCGGGCTTTTAAATTATCTGCTCGGCTTTTTCGGAATCTCCCCGATTGATTGGCTTGGCGATCCCGATTGGGCGATGCCCGCGATTATTTTAATGGCGGTTTGGAAAAACTTCGGCTATAATATGATTATCTTTACCGCAGGCTTGCAAAATATTCCCTCGCAGCTTTACGAAGCCGCCGAAATTGAAGGCGCAAACGCTTGGCGAAAGTTTTATCAAATCACTTTGCCGTTATTAACGCCCACGACTCTATTTATCGGCGTAATAACTCTTATCGGTTTTTTTCAATTGTTTGCCGAGCCTTATATAATGACCCAAGGCGGACCGCTTAATTCCACTTTAAGCATTGTGCAATATATGTATCGCGAAGGGTTTCGTTGGTGGAATATGGGATATTCGGCGGCGCTTGCTTTTGTGCTTTTTGCCGTTATCTTTTTGGGAACGCTTATTCAATTAAAATTAAAAGGGAAAGATGAATAACAAAATCAAAACTCTCGGTTTGAATTTGTTATTGCTTGCGATAGCGATAGTTACGCTCGCCCCTTTCGTTTGGATGGTTTCCGCTTCTTTTATGCCTAACGGAGAAGCTTTTGTTTTCCCGCCTAAATTTTTACCCGATACTTTTTCATTGACGCAATACGAAAAACTTTTTACGCGGATCAATATCGGAAGATTTTTCTTAAATAGTTTTATCCTATCTGTTTCCGTAACTTTTATTTCTCTTTTCTTTAATTCGATGGCGGGATTTGTTTTTGCAAAATATAAATTTGCCGGTAAAGATAAATTATTTAAACTGCTTCTAAGTTCTATGATTATTCCGGCGCAAGTAACGATGCTTCCGTTATTCCTTATGCTCAAAGAAATGGGCTTTATCAATACTTATCTTGCGATTATTATTCCCGGAATGGCAAATATATTCGGAATTTTTTTGATAAAGCAGTATGCAGAATCGATTCCCGACAGTTTGATTGAAGCCGCTAAAATAGACGGCGCGAGCGATTTCCAAATTTATTATAAAATATTTCTGCCGGTAATAAAACCTATTCTGGTTACTTTGGCTCTATTTACTTTTATGGGAACGTGGAACGATTTTATTTGGCCTCTTATCGCCCTTTCGGATCAATCGATGTTTACTTTGCCCGTTGCGTTGGCTAATTTAATGGGCGAACATTCGCAGGACCCTGAGTTAATGATGGCGGGCTCTACGTTAACGATATTGCCGATAATTATTGTTTTTCTGGTTTTGCAGAAACAGTATATAAAAGGAATTATGCTGGGAAGCGTAAAAGAATAATTAAAATTTAAAACATATCGGACGATTAAAATTTATGGCGAAGGTTGAACTAAAGAACGTATCGAAAATTTATATGGGCGGACATAAAGCCGTTGATAACGTAAGTTTTAATATAGACGATAAAGAATTTGTCGTGTTGGTGGGACCTTCGGGCTGCGGAAAAACCACTACGCTCAGAATGATTGCCGGGTTGGAGGAATTATCGGACGGGGAAATTTTTATCGACGGAAAACCGGTAAAAAACGTTCCGCCAAAAGACAGAAATATCGCAATGGTCTTTCAAAACTATGCGCTTTATCCGCATATGACCGTCTATGAAAATATGGCGTTTGGATTGAAAATCAGAAAGTTCCCGAAAAATGAAATAAAAAAAATGGTAGAAGAGACGGCTGAAATATTGGAACTGGAAAAACTACTGAACAGAAAGCCGAAAGTCTTATCCGGCGGGCAGCGTCAAAGGGTCGCGCTGGGACGCGCTATTGTGAGGAAACCAAAAGTTTTTTTGTTCGACGAACCGCTTAGCAACCTCGACGCCAAGCTGCGCGTGCAAATGCGAGCCGAAATTTCGAAACTCCATCGCAAACTCGGCGCTACTATGATTTACGTTACGCACGACCAACGCGAAGCGATGACAATGGGCGACAGAATTGTAGTTATGAAAGACGGAATAATCCGTCAAATAGATAAGCCGCTTCGGCTATACCGTTTCCCGAAAGATCAATTTGTGGCGGGATTTATCGGAAGTCCGGCGATGAACTTTATTAAAGGAAAAATGGTTTTTGAAAACGGACTTCCCGCCTTGCGAGCTTCGGGAGGATTTTTATACCGATTCGATGAAAGATTAAAGGAGAAATTGAGCAAATACATAAATGAGAACGCCGCGTTGGGAATTCGTCCCGAAAACATTGCGCTTAACGGTTCTTCAGAACAATCATATAAAGCGGAAATAGAATTGATAGAACCGCTCGGAGCCGAATCCCTTTACTATCTGAATTTGTTCGGGGATAAATTGATTGCCAAAGCGCAGCCGTTGAACGACGATTTGAAATATGAAACCGTCGGAATAACTTTCCCAAAAGAAAAAGTTCATCTTTTTGTGAATGAAAAAGCGGTCTCGTTAAAATAACCGGAAATGAATTTTCAAAAAATAAAAATATTTGCCTTAATTGTCGCGGCGATTCTATCGCTTTCTTTTGCCGTTTTCGCCCAAACAGCCGCAGAAAAAATATTGGTTGGAATAGGAGAAAAAACAATAACGGTTGAAGAGTTTATTAACCGAGCGGAATTGACGCCGCGCCCGTCTTACGCAAAAGGGAATTCAAACGCCGTTAAAAATATAGTTCTCAATTCATTAATAGCCGAAAAATTAATAGCTCTCGATAAGGAAAACAATACGGAGTTGAATAACGACCGTAAATATTTAAATTTCATTAAGGGACGCAAGGAACAAAAAATGCGGGAAATCCTCTATCGCGAAACGGCTTATGATAAAGCGTCGGTTGACAGCTCCGAAGTTATAAAAGAGTTGGAAAAAAATTCCGTTTCATATACGATTGAATATTTTACCGTTCCGACGGAAGAAACCGCGAAAGAGATAAAACAAAAAATCGGTTTGCGCGGCGCGTCCTTCGAGAAAATATATTACGAATATACCGGCGATAAAAATATTCCCGAAAAAGAAATAACGCGAAACAATATCGGAATAGACGAACTTGAAAAAATTCTTTACGGGGAACGGAAGATAAGAAAATACGAGATACTTGGACCCATAAAAGTTAATGACAGATTTTTATTCGTGAAGATAATTAACTGGAAAAAGGAGAATACGCTTTCCGCCTCGGAATATGCCCGGCGTTTTAATAAAACCTCCGGCGATTTGAGAAAAGCCGAAGCTGATAAAATTTACGCCGCGTTCATTAAAAAAACTATGAAGGGAAAAAAGATAGAGTTTAACGATAAAATATTTTTCAAACTTGCGGAAATTTTAGCTCCATTTTATGTTGGCGGAGATAAAGGGGGCGGTTGGAAAAACTTTTCGGACGAGGCGGAAACGGCGAACCCTTCCGGCTTGCCGGAACCGGAAAACATTAAAGGAGAAACGTTCTATACGATTGACGGGGAAAAGATTACGGTTGAAGATTTTCTGAACGAAATTGAAAAACATCCTTTGGTTTTCAGAAAAAGCGGGTTCGCCGAGAAAGAATTTCCGGCGCTATTCAGATTATCCGTCGCCGATATGGTTCGTGATAAGTTCCTAACGGATATTGCATACGAAAGAAAACTTGATCAAAGAAGCGAAGTAAAAAGAGAAACGGAAATGTGGAAAGACGCCGTTATATCGCTTTACGAAAGCGGAAAATTTTCGAGCGGTTCGAATTCCTCCCAAATATCATCCGCCCTTTCGGCTTATATTGTCGAGTTGAATAAAAAATATAAAAACCGAATAAAACCGGATTACAACGAGTTTGAAAAAATCAGATTAACGGACGTCGATTTATTTGCCGTGGAAAAAGGCGCGCCGTTTCCCGCGGTTGTTCCGCCGTTTCCGAAACTGACAAAAAAACAAAATATTGACGATTACAAAACAAAATAAAAGCGCCGCAACTATTTATTTGAATAACTCGCGTTACGCGAATTGTAATCAACCGTCGTTGCGAGGAGGAGTCCGGCGGCTGCCGGATTCGAACTTGTCAGCCTCCGGCTGAATGACAGAACGTTTATTCTGCAGAAAATCCAATGGTTTTTCTTACTTACGCTTTTTTGTCCTTTCCGTTTTTAGTTCTTATTTTAAGATAAAGCGCCAAGCCGAGTATCAGCAAAGCGATTGAAGAATAAATGAACCCCGTGCGGCGGTTATAATACTCGTCCATTTCTTTTTGCGCCATTCCGATTGCTTCGTTCGAAAGTTTTATTCCCTGCGAAGCAATAGTATTTACTTGAGAAGTATCGAAAGAATGAATAGCCGTGCGCGTTTCAATCAGCTTTTGTCTCGCTTCTTTCAATTTGAAAGAAATATCAATATCGTCCATTCCTTTTATTATCACGTTGTTCATATCGTCGGAGGCGGTTGAATATTTAAGTTTCAATGTATCGATACGAGATTTAATGAAAGCCGCAGTAATGTAACCTTCGTCGCCTTCGTCGTGACATTCTATGCAAAACGATTTTTCTCCGGTTCCGATAAAATCGTCGCTTGCCTTTTGAATATCGTGATAACCGTGGCATGTTTCGCAAGTGTGAATTTCTTCCTCTTCCATTTCTTTTCCCATTGGGGAAGATGAAAAATAATTTAAGTTTTTAACGTGACAAGAGCCGCAGATACGCGGAATGGAATTTAATTCCGGCGGTCTTGCGCCGTGGTTTCCGTGACAGTCGTTGCAAACCGGCGCGGACATATCGTGTTTTTCATAAAGGTCTATTCCGTGAACGCTTGTTTTGTATAGTTTGTACTGATTGGTTGGGATTGAATAATCTTTCATATATTCGGCGTCGCCGTGGCAAGCGTTGCACGTTTCGGGAAGATTTGCCGGATAAACGGACGATCGCGGATCGTTAGGCGAAAAAATCGAATGAGCCGTATGACAGTTTGAACAGACGGCGACTTTCGTGTCTCCTTTCTTTAGAAGAGTTCCATGCTGACTGGTATAATATTGACTTTCCTGGTCTGTTTCCACTTCAGAACGGTATTGCTGCATGAAAGCAAAATCCGAATGGCATCTTCCGCAAAATGCGGGTATTTCTTCTTTCGAAGGAGCGCCGAGAAATCCTTTATCCGGATCCATCGCGGCGTCTTCATCCTCCGTTTTCGGGTTGCCGCCGTGGCAGTTGAAGCACGAAAGACCTACTTTGTAGTGAATGTCCTCCGGATTATAATTGTCCGGCATATTATCGTTATCTTGATGACAAGCGATGCAGTTGTCAACGGTTGAATCCTGGCTTGCCGTACTGAAAGCGTTTGCTTGAAGATTGAAAAGGAGAAACAGAGCCGGAAGCGCTAAAAATAAATTTAATTTTAGTTTCATAATAAGTACCCGATAATTGTCATACTAACAATAAACAAAACGACCAAAGTTCCTAAAACAAGCATGATTCTTTCTTTTGTGTATTTTTTTGAATTGAATTTAACAAAAGGAATCAGCATCCATGCAAGAGCCGCCGCTCCGAAAAAAAGCACGCCGAAAACTTCGCCTTCAATAAAGCCGAGATGAGGCGGGAGCATTTTCAAAGATTGAAACATAAACATAAAATACCATTCCGGTTTTATTCCCGTCGGCGCAGGAGAAAGCGCGTCGGCTTTAATTCCCAAATCCCATTGGAAAAAGAGCGCGAGGAAGATAAGCAGATAAAGCACAATCAGCCAGAGTAAAGCGTCGCGTATTGCAAAATCGGGGAAGAAGCTGATGAATTTCTTTTTTTCATCCGGCAGTTTCTTAAAAAAATCCGGTTCGCTCATTCCAACCTTTTGAACGAGAAATAAATGAACGACTAAGACGATTGTAAAAAGCGCCGGCAAAATTGCCACGTGGAAACCGAAGAATCTCGATAGCGTCGCTCCCGTTACGTCTTCGCCGCCTCGGAGCACGGTTCTGATTCCTTCCCCAATTACCGGCACCGCTCCGGCGATATCGGTTCCAACTTTCGTAGCAAAGAAAGAAAGTTCGTTCCAAGGGAGCAAGTAGCCGCTGAAGCCGAATACCATTGCCAGCACAAGGAGCAACACGCCGGTTACCCAAGTTAGTTCCCTCGGCTTTTCATAGGCGCGCGTGAAAAAAACGCTGAACATGTGAACAAAAGCGAAAAAGATCATCAGATTTGCCGACCACGAATGTAAGTTGCGAATCAGCCAGCCGAAATTGACTTTGTTAACGATAAACCTTACGCTTTCATAAGACGAATTTTCTCCGGGCTGATAATACATCAACAATAAAATGCCGGTTAAAAGCTGGATTAAGAACAGAAAGAGAGTTACTCCTCCCATGTAATACCAAATGGTATGCTTGTGAACAGGGACTTTTTTATGATAGAGCAAATGTAAAATTCCTGAAAGATCGTATCTCGAGTGGAGCCACGAAAATATCTTCGAGTCTTCTAAAGTTTTCATATTGATTTACCCGTCTTCTTTCTTTGTAATGATAATTTCGCCGTTTTGAATATTTACTTTATATTGTTTAAGCGGTCTGGGAGGCGGACCGGAAATATTTTTTCCGTTTAGATCGTAATGCCCGTTATGGCACGCGCAGATAATCATTTTTTCTTCTTTTGAATATTGCACAATGCAATCGAGATGAGTGCATTCCGCAGAAAGAGCGTGAAGTTTTCCGTTTTCGTCATTAATTATGATAAGCGGTTTCCTGCCGAACCTTACAATTTCCCAGGCATTTTTTGCAAAATCGGAGAGCTTTCCTAATTTCAGCGAAGAAACGCTCGGTTTGCCCGATTTAACGGGAGTCATATATTTAACGACCGGATAGAAAGCCGAAATGAATGTTCCTAAACCTCCTATGCTCAAAAGCGCGGTAATGAATTTCCTTCTTCCGTTATTTCCCATTTTTCTATTCTCTATTTTTTGTTTAACAATTTAGAATATTTCATTATGATTGAGTTGAATTTTCGAGAGTCGTTTTTTCTCTCGTTCTCTTTCTTGTAAAGAAAACGGAAACGAATATGAGAGTTACCGCCAGAGCCGCAAGCGTAAACAACTGCAAAGGACTGCTTTCGTTTGTAAACCAATAACCTATGATATAAACTATGGAAATAAGCAGCGTTAAATGAGCCATCCAGCGATATTTGAGATTGTTTAGTATGGAAGACATCAGATAATAAAGCATGGCAAGCCCGATGACGGAAAGCCCGATATAGCCGCTTTCAAGCGCTGAGAATAACGTAATTGGAATAGAAACAAACGCTACCGCGAGATACGTATTCCTGAGAAATTCGGTTTTGATTGTAAGTTTGTTTTTCTGCCAGTTCAAAAGCCTTGCGCTGAACAACGCCGCAAAACCGATGCTCAAACCGCCAAGTTCAAAATGTTCCGAAATCATAAAATATGCAACCGTTATTGTCAGATAAATAATAAAATTTGTAATGATGATGCTCTTTGATTTGAACCAAACCGCTAAACCGATTATTATTACGCTTTGCCAAATCAAATATAAAAGCGAGTTCGGCATTGCCTCCGTTAATAAAATTACAACGCTCAAAGCTACGAAAGACGCCATGGAATAAAAGTAGGTTGAATACTTATTCTGTTTTTTTATCCAGAATAGAGAAGCCAATCCGAGAGAGGTGATAAAATAGAAAGTTTCCAACAGAGCTGCGTTTTCTCTCATAGCCGTCAGAACGAATCCGGTATAAATGATGAAACACATTGCAGTATTAATGAACGAGGCAATATCGTTAAATCCTTTTTCATTTTTCGAATCGCTCATGAGAATCGGGTATGCGAAAATCAGCATGTAAATGTGAAGGAAAGCGATTCCTATTATGCTGCCGTCGTTTATTTTCAGTTCGTTGCCGAGGAATGGATTATTCACGACCCAAGCGGCAAAACTGATATATGTAATGAAAATACCGGTCATTAAATAGCCGGTGTTTTTGAATACGCCCGCGCTATATAAGTAACTGACGACGCCGGCTAACATCAATAAAATTATGAAAAGCGCCAAACCGATGTTAAGTATCAATCCGGTAGCGGCTAGAAGTAAAAGTCCGATTACGTTTAACAGCAGAGCCTTTCTTCTATATGAAATTAAAAGAATACCCAGCGAAGTTGCCGACAGTAAAAACGCTTCAAGAATAATGTTCTGCAGCGCCGGCTCGGGCGAAAAATTGAACAGACGGAGAATTGCTACGAAAAGAATAAAAAGCCCCGAACCGAAAAGTTCGTTGGAGATAACCAGAAAATGATTCTTCGCGAGGAACGACGCTCCTATTAAAATGAAAACCGCGGCCAAACCGATTGCCGGCGGAATGAATTGATTATATCCGTTAAAAGGTTCAATAATTAAAAAGGTGAAAAAGAATACGAGCACAAGAATGCCCAAATTAGCAAACCAAAATTCCCCGATTCTCTGTTCGGAGAGATTTTGATCTTTTTCTTCAGACGAGTTCCGGGTTGAAAGTTCATCGCTGGGATTGGGAGAAATACGAAAACGGGCTTCTATCCGGGAAACTCGACTTTCCAAATTCTTCAAATATTCAATGACTTCAAGATTTTCAAAACCGCCGTCTGAATTTGCCATAACTTTACCTATCTCTGTTGTAAAAAAGATTATGCACTTTTATTGCAATAGTTGTACCTGACCTTTTGTCTTTTAATCATGCAAGAGAGCTAATTTTCTTTTTAGGTTGAAAATAAATCTTAACGGAGCCTTTCGCGGTCGCCCGTTTCCTTGAAAAACTTTGGAAAAAATGCGTTTCCGGAGAAGTTTCAGTTCGTTTTTACGCTGAGGAAAAATGGATTTCACCGGCGCGTTAAAACCTAATTTCAAATTGTTTTTCCTGCGGCGATTAAATTAAATGTGACGTCGCATTTCACAACGCCGGCGAAAATAGCTTATAAATGGAGGCTTTGAATAACATAAAATCTTATGTTATTCCGGCAATCTTTTAACCGGAATCTCCCAAATAAGGATAGATTCCGCGTAAAAACATCACGGAATGACGGTTAGTGAAAGGTTATTCAAAGCCTCCTAAACATAAAAGAATGGGCGTATTTTGAAGATGTGAAAAAAAATTTCACAGTGATATTTTATGTCAAAAAGAAGATTATCTGTATTGCGAAACTTCGACGTTGTGCCGCTTTATTAGCCTGTAAATATTTCTTCGCGTCATTGACATTTCCTCGGCGGCTTTTGTGACGTTGCCTTTATGTTTTTTAAGGACGTGAACGATGAATGCGCGTTCAATTTCGGCGACGGCTTCGGCTTTTAGCTTTTTGATAGAGTTTTTTGCGAAGTCGTATTCCGTTTTTCCGGAGGGCGCAATCTTCGCGGGAATATCGGAAATAGTTATCAACTTTCCTTTTGCAAAAACAAGCGCCCGTTCTATTACGTTTTTCAATTCCCTTACGTTTCCGGGCCACGGGTAGTTTTCAAAAACCGAGAGAACTTCCGGAGCGAAGCCTTCAATACGTTTTTGCGTTTTAGTCATATATGTTTGAAGAAAGTGTTCCGCGAGAATCGGAATATCTTCCGTCCGTTCCCGCAGCGGCGGAACGTGAATATTAATTACGTTAATTCTGTAATAAAAATCTTCTCTGAAAAAATTTTTCTTGAGTTGTACTTCAATATTTTTATTCGTCGCCGAAATCAATCGAATGTCAAATTCAATTTCTTCGTTTCCTCCGAGCCGTCTTAATTTTCTTTCCTGCAAAATGCGCAGTAATTTGGCTTGAAGATTCATCGGCAGCTCGCAGATTTCATCCATAAAAAACGTTCCGCCGTCGGCAAATTCGAGCAGCCCTATTTTTTTCGAATCCGCTCCGGTGAACGCTCCTTTTTCGTAGCCGAACAATTCGGCTTCAAAAAGACTATCCGGAAACGAACTGCAGTTTACGGGCACGAACTCTTTTAATCTTCTTTTTCCGCGGGCGTGAATGCTTCTGGCAATCAGTTCTTTTCCCGTTCCGCTTTCTCCGGTTATTAAAACATTTGCGTCCGAGCGGGCGACGTCTTCAATTGTTTCAAATATTTTAACAATGCTTTCGCTTCGTCCCACAAGGTTGTGAGCGCTGTATTTATCTATCAACTGACGGAGAAGTATTTTCCGTTCGCTTGAGACGGTAGAAAAATTAAGCGCTTTTTCCACTACTACAATCAAATGTTCGCCGTCAAACGGTTTTTCCAAAAAATCGAACGCTCCGTGTTTCATGCAGGCTACGGCTCTGTCAACCGTGCCGTATGCCGAAAAAATTATCACGGGAATTTCGGGGAATTCGTTAAGCGTTAATTCAAGTATCTGGTTTCCGTCGCAAACGGGCATCAGCAAATCGCAAAGTATCAGATCGAAACGCTCGGAATTTAACACGGATTTAATTTTCTCCGGTTCGCTCAATATTTTGGTTTTATATCCCGCGCCGCGAAGGATTTTTTCCGTGCTTTCAAGCATCTCACGTTCGTCGTCAACAATCAATATTTTTGCGTTATTCAATTTATTATTCCTAATACTGACTAGTTTGAATATAAGGTAATTTTATCACAAATGTCGCGCCGCTTTCATTATTTGACTCTACTGATATTTTGCCGCCGTGTCTCTTTACAATCGCTTTGGAAATTGATAACCCTAATCCCGTTCCTTTGCCGGGTTCTTTTGTGCTGAAAAAAGGATCGAAAATCAATTCGCGGTTTTGTTCGGCGACGCCGCTCCCGTTATCGGAAATTCTAATTACCGTATATTTTTTGATATTTTTTTCTTCCGTTTCATTTTCAAAAGTAACTTTAATCGTGATTTTAGGATTTTCGCCTATAAAATCTACGGCGTTGCTTATTATGTTTATGATTACCTGCTCAACCTTTCCCCAATCAAAAAGGAACTCTATTTTTTCCCTTTCAAAATCTTTTTCAATTTGAATTTGTTTTGATCGCAGCTTCGGGTTCAGTAAAAAAAGACATTCGTCGATAAGTTTAATTAAGTCGTTAACTTTAGGATTGAAAGGCATTCTTCTTGAATAAGTAAGAAGGCTTTTTGTATAGTCCGCAATTCGTCTGGTCTGCTTTTTAATTATTCTCAATTCATTTTTTACGCTTTGGTTTATTTTATCGTCAAAAAGCATCGAATCCGCTTCGGCGGAAATTATTCCCGTAGGCGTATTGATTTCATGCGCCACCGAATCTACTAGTTCTCCTAACGAGGCAAGTTTTGAAGCGTGATTAAGTTTTTCTTGAATTCGGCTGGTTTCCAGCAAATGCTTCGCCGCTTGAGTCGCTTTTATTTTATTAAGATTTGTGATAAAAAAAACGGCTGCAAGAATGAGAATCAGCAAAATGGCGGTTCCCGACGCTATGAAAAAGGCTTTGAAATTTTTATTAATATCGGCGGTTATTGCAGGCAAGTATGTTGATATTGCAAGTATCCATTTTTTCTGTCCTAAAATAATCGGATAATACCCGACGATTTTATTCGGTTCGTCGCCTATTGAGTATTCCGCCGTTGAAGCTTTTCCGGCAAGCATTTGTTTTTGAACGCTGAACGTTGAATGACATTCGGCGCAGCTTTCATCGGTGTCGGAGATATTGCGGAGAAGCATATCGGAATGAGTGGGATGGTAAATTAGTTTCCCGCTATTATCCAGAACCCAAGCAAAATCGCTTTCGCTTAATTTCAGCGGAACAATGAACTGTTCCATCAGCCAATCGAAACTAATTAGAAATCCCGAACCCTTTGCGTTTCGATCTATGCTATTACTATCGTTTGCAAACAGATGCAGAATAAAAAAATAAAGGGAATCGGAACCTGAATTTTCAAAATAGGGGAGAACTTCCGAATATAGAAAATGAAATTTACCGCTTTGCTTATTCTCCGAAAATAATTTCCCGACAATTCTTTTTGACGCATCATTAAGAAGTTTTCCTTCTTCCAAGATTATCCTTCCGTTTCCGTCAACTAAAAAAACGGATTTTACAACTTCTTTATTTATTTGATGCGCTAAATAATTTTTCAATTCCTTTTGCGATTCAGAATAAAGAGTAGTATAAACGAGGTCTTGTTCCAATCGGTTAAAATATGTGTCGATTCCGTGAGCCGCGGATTTTGCCAGCTCTAATTGCTGCGCTTGATGGATCCGTTTTGCATCCTCTTTAGCGACGTTGAAAATATAGACGGCGGCAAAAAAAAGAAGAAAGATAATGAGGAGAGTTACGCCTCCGATTATAATATTTAAATTGTTTTTGAATAATATGTTTTTAATTTTTGTTGCGTTCATTGCCCGTTCTAATCCGAAAGTTAAGTTACTTTTCAGTTCGACTGTTAAAATTAAGAAGAATTTATTTATTCTGCTTATCTTTTATATTTATCAATTAATAATCCGCAGTATAAAATTCACTAAATTAATTTTATGAATTTCCTAATTAGGAGAAAAAAAATGAATAAAGAAAATACGGGAAACGAGAATATAGTTACCGATATTTCGCTTGAAGTGATTGCAAAGTCATTGCTGAAGGAAGCCGCCGGAATGGGTTTTAAAAGGGAGCATTATATCAAGCTGGTAAATATATTGATGGATGAAGCGTTAAACGGCGCGCACGCGGAAATTAAATCCGACGACCGAAATAAAGACTTAGATTATTTAGACCCTAAAATAAATGAATATCCGCTTGTCGGAGAAAGAATTAAAATACGCCGCATTGCCGCTTCGACGGATATTCCGTTTCTTGAAAAATGGCTGAACGATTCGGAAGGGAGACTTTTTCTGCTGACAAGAACCACCGCTCGTAATTACACAATTGATAATTTAATTGCAGAGAACAAAGATCTTGTAGGAATAATTACTACTCACGACGATATCCCGATAGGCATGATGGCTTTTCTGGATATTGACAAAGTTCAGCGAAAAGCGGAACTGCGGAAAATGATAGGAGAAAAATCATTTAAAGGAAAAGGATTAGGAAAGGAAGCGACTAAACTCTGGATAAACTACGGGGCGAATGTTCTCCATTTCAAAAAAATTTATTTGAACACTTTGGAGGCTAATGTTAGAAATATCCGCATCAATAGAGAATTGGGTTTTTATGTTGAAGGCGTTTTCAAAAACGAATGCCTCATTGACGGCGAGTATAAAGATATTCTACGGATGGGATTGCTGCTTAATCAATAAATAATTTTATGTTTAAATGAATTTCCGCGAGATAATTGTTGTAGGTTTTATTACTCGCCGGTTTTCTAATAATTAAAAATTTATTTTATTATTTTGCAGCCGAACAATTCTTAATATTATTTATTTCATAGTACGGGTAAATATTGGCAAATTCTCCCACGTTATTAATCTTAGCAGCCGGACTCGGGGCGCGGTACGGCGGCGTAAAGCAAATGGACGCTCTCGGGAAATTCGGCGAAACAATTATTGATTATTCTATTTATGACGCTTACGCCGCGGGAATTAGAAAAGTAGTTTTTGTTATCAGAAAAAATATTGAAGAAGAATTTAACAAAGAGATCCTCGATAAACTCCCATCCGAAATTAAAACGGAATATGTTTTTCAAGAAATCGGAAACGTTCCCGGCGGATTAAATTATTCGCATAAGCGGCAAAAGCCGTGGGGAACGGGGCACGCCGTTTTGACTGCGTCTTCCGCAATCAACGAACCTTTCATAGTTATTAACGCGGATGATTTTTACGGAAGAAAATCATACCAAACCGCCGTCGATTTTTTTACGAAGACCAAAGAAAAAGAATCGCGTTTTGCTTTGGTTGGGTATAAACTTAATCAAACATTGTCCGATTTCGGTTTTGTATCTCGCGGAATCTGCGGCGTTGACGAAAACGGTTTTTTAAAAACAATCGCCGAGAGAACTCGTATTAAACGGGAAAAAGGAAAAATTTTCTTTGAGGATGAAGACGGCGAAAAGCGTATCCTGAGCGGGAATGAAATTGTTTCGATGAATATGTTCTTTTTCACTCCGGATATTTTCGAACGCTTGGAAGAATATTTTAAAAAATTCTTAAAAGAAAACGCCGACAATCTGAAAGCGGAATTCTATCTTCCTTTTGTAGTTAACAATCTTATTGCGGAAAACAAAACGCAAGTTAAAGTTCTCCCTTCGGCGGAAAAATGGTTCGGACTTACATACAAAGAGGATAAGGCGAGCGCAAAGGAGAAAATCAGTAAACTAATTAAAGAAAAAAAATATCCGGATAAACTTTGGCGATGAATAATGAAGAAATATTTAAAGTAGCCGCAAGATTTAAGTTAAAAGGAAAGTTGGAAAGCATTTCGCGTTACGGTTCGGGGCATATCAACGATACGTTTTTAGCGATTTGCAGAACGGAAGAATCCGAAAACAGATATATTCTGAGAAGAATAAACGGATACGTATTTAAGCGACCGGAGATCGTAATAGAAAATACGCGCATGGTTCTGGATTACATAAAAGAACGTTTGAGAGAAAACGGGCGAGAGGAGCTGATTGAGAGAACGGCGTCGCTTGTTGAGAGCGGCGACGGCAAATTTTACATTCGCGATGAAAGCGGCGGCTTTTGGTGCGCGATGCCGTTTTGCAAAAAAATATACACGATTGATTTTGTGGAAACCGAAGAGCACGCTTACCAAGCGGCAAAAGCATTCGGCGGATTTCAGAAACTTGTTATTGACGCGGATTATGAAAAGTTCAAACCCTCAATCCCCGATTTTCACAACACAATGAAACGATTTGAAAGATTAGTTGATATAATTGAAAAGAATCCGGCAAACAGAAATTCTTCGGCTAAAAAAGAAATTGCTTTTGCGCTGAGAAATGAACATCTTCCTTCCAAAATAAAAAAACTTTTAGAGGATAAAACAATTCCTCTGCGGCTTACGCATAACGACACGAAAATAAATAACGTATTATTTGACGAAGACACGAATCAAGCCGTTTGCGTGATTGATTTGGATACCGTTATGTCGGGAACCGCGCTCTTCGATTTCGGCGATATGGTGCGAACGTCAACGTGCGCGGCAGCCGAAGATGAAACAGACCTTTCGATAGTTTTTATGAATATTAAAATCTTTGAAGCGCTCGTTAAAGGATATCTGGAAGAATTGAACGGAGTTTTAACAAACGATGAAATTGAAAATCTCGTTTACGGCGCGGAGCTTATTATTTACGAGCAGGCAATAAGATTTCTAACCGATTATTTGGAAGGCGACGTTTATTACAAAACAGATTATCAAGAACATAATCTTGACAGAACGAAAAATCAATTTGCTTTGCTCAAAAGCGTGCAAAAACAAAAAACCGAAATGGAACGAATAGTTAATAAAATTTCAAACAACGGAGAATAACTATGCTGTTAGCTGGAATCGATTGGGTTATTATCGGCGTCTTTTTTGTAATTATTTTAGCAATAGGGATTATCGCCTCGAGAAAGGTAGGCGATACGTCCGCGGATTTTTTCCTTTCAGGGCGAAGTATGCCGTTCTGGCTGTTGGGTATTTCAATGGTTGCCACAACATTTTCAACGGACACGCCGAACCTTGTTACCGATCTTGTGCGTAATTACGGCGTTTCGGGCAACTGGCTTTGGTGGGCGTTTCTGCTTACCGGAATGCTGACGGTTTTTGTTTATACGAAATTGTGGCGTCGTTCAAGCGTTATGACCGACATCGAATTTTATGAGATACGTTACAGCGGAAAGAGCGCGGCTTTTCTGCGCGCTTTCAGAGCGATTTATCTCGGATTCTTCTTCAATGTGATGATTATGGCGACGGTTTCGCTTGCGGCAATTAAAATCGGGAGCGTTCTTTTGAACACAACGCCGCTGGAAACTATTTCGGTTGCGCTGCTGATTACGGTAATATACGCGGGTTTGGGCGGTCTTCGTTCGGTTCTTTTTACGGATTTGTTTTTATTTTCGTTTGCTATGTTCGGCGCGGTTGCCGCGGCGGTTGTTGCGGTTAACCTTCCCGAAGTGGGCGGACTTACCGGACTCTTTTCGCATCCCAACGTTGCGGACAAACTTTCTCTGCTTCCCGATTTTGACGATCCGCAGACGCTGATTATTGTTTTTATTATTCCCATTGCCGTTCAGTGGTGGAGCGTTTGGTATCCGGGCGCGGAACCGGGCGGCGGCGGTTATCTTGTGCAGAGAATGCTTTCGGCGAAAAATGAGAAACATGCGATGGGCGCAACGCTTTTTTTCAATGTCGCTCATTACGCTATTCGTCCGTGGCCTTGGATTCTTGTCGCGTTGGCTTCATTAATTATTTATCCCGATTTGGCGACGCTGCAGTCCAAATTTCCGCAAATCGATCCTTCAATTTTGAAAGACGATTTGGCTTATCCCGCGATGCTTACTTTCCTTCCGGTGGGCGTGATGGGAATTGTAGTGGCTTCTCTGATTGCGGCTTACATGTCAACAATGGCTTCGCAGTTAAATTGGGGTTCGTCGTATCTTGTTAACGACGTTTACCGGAGATTTATTAAACCGGAGGCAACCGAAAAAGAACTCGTTACCGTTGGCAGAATTTCAACTGTCGTATTGATGCTAGCCGCCGGAACAATTGCATTGTTTCTGCAGAACGCGCTGCAGGCGTTTCACATACTACTACAGATAGGCGCGGGAACGGGATTGATTTTTATCCTCCGCTGGTTTTGGTGGCGGATAAACGCTATGACGGAAATTGCGGGGATGGTCGTTTCTTTTGTCCTTGCCGTTTACTTCGAAATGATTCACGAAAATCTCGGGTTTTTGCCGATGGAATCCCATGTTCGTTTGATTGTAGGCGTGGCGATTACGACAATTATTTGGCTCGCGGTTACATTTTTTACGAAACCTACCGATAATAAAACGTTAATCGGTTTTTATAAGCTCATTCGCCCGGGCGGAAGAGGATGGGATAAAGTGGTTGAAATTTCGAAGAAAACAGACGACCCGATTACTAAACTCGCAAAGCAGGGAGATTTAGCAAGAGGATTAGTAAGTATGGTTGCCGGAACATTTTTGGTTTACGGAATAGTTTTTTCATCGGGATATTTTTTATACGGGCAAATCCTTTCGGCCGTTATAACGGGCGCAGTTGCGTTATTGGGCGGAATTGTCCTATATAAAAATTGGGGAAAAATTGAAATGCTTTGATGTTTAACTGCGATTATGAATTGTGAATTATGAATTGTGAATTATGAATTATAGTATTACAATTAAAATCTTTGTTTTTTTCGTAAAGAAATTTCGAAGATTAATTTAAGAATGAATGAATAGATGATGGAATGAATGAGAAATTCAATCAGTCAAACCGAAACATTAATTGTTACGCTCAAAATTCCAATTTTCCATTTTCCATTGTCAATTATCAATTGCGGTTTACCGCGCTATGAATAAAGACAAATAGATTTTCTTACAAAAAACTATTTGTCCCGATGTTTTTTATCGGGAATGACTTGAAAGAATTAAATGTAAAGTTGAAACCATTTTACTTTTAGCTTATAACGGGAAGCTATGAAGCGCCCTTTAAGGACAATCCAAAGCCGCCTTCTTAGAAAGTGGATTTTTACTTTAAAGAAATAATCGGTCGGAAGATGGATGATATCTCAAATTATCAATAAAAAAAACATTAAGAAAGTCGCCGAACTGATTTTATTTGCGCGTTCTCCGGACGGCAGTTCGGCGCCCGCGCTGCATCCGTTCACTTTGAAGTTTATTGGTAAAGATTCTTTTTTGGAAGAAGAGTTTCAAGTCTTTTTCAAACGAAGTCTTCGCAGTCAAACCATCTTTTCGCATTTTTTGGGGTTGTTGTTTTATGCGGGCTTTTCATTTCTGGATTTGGTTCTGACGCCGGATTTTGCGGGCGCTTTCATTTTTATTCGGTTGGTAATAATTGTTCCTTTGATTGTAATTAGTACAGTTTTAGTTATTACGGACGTAACCCGGCGGTTTCTGCAGCTGCATTTGGCGCTCATAATGATTATAGTCGGCTCCGGGATAATTGCAATGACGGCAATAGGCGGACCTCATGTCAACTCGTTGTACTATCCGGGCATTATTCTGGTTTTTATTTTTGCGTTTACTTTTGTCGGCTTACGTTTTGTTTGGGCAACGTTTTCCACAATGACAACCGTTTTAATTTACGAAGCGGTTGCTGTTTTTTATAGTCATGTTCCTCTTGTTATGCTTATCGGAAATAATTTCTTTTTAATTTCAACGCTTATGTTCAGCATGATTGCGGGATACGCTATTGAGTATTACAGAAGAAGCGAATTTTTTACCAACCGCCTTCTTGAATTGGAACGGGAACGTATTGAGTTATCAAACATAGAACTGGAACGGCGGGTGAAAAAAAGAACCGTAGAACTTTATGACGCCAAGGAGAAAGCGGAGAAGTCAGACAAGCTCAAGTCAATTTTTCTTGCTCAGATGTCCCACGAAATACGCACGCCGATCAATGCAATACTCAGCTTAACGTCTTTGATAGAAGACGATTTGAAAGACCAAGTTGACGAAGAAACGAAATTATCGTTCGGTTTGGTGAATAGAGCGGGGTATAGAATCATTCGAACTGTCGATCTTTTATTGAACTTATCCGAAATACAGGCTGGAACTTACGAAGTAATTCCCGTTCGATTAGATTTATACGCGGATATTCTCGGAAAAATTGCGGTATATTTCAAGAAAGAAGCAAAAAGCAGAGGATTGAAACTTGAAATAAGTATCGAAACCGAAAATACGGAGATCGTCGCCGATTCATATACGGTGGAGCAGATTTTCACTCAACTTGTTGAGAATGCAATTAAATATACCGACAAAGGAAAAGTTACGATTAAACTTTACCGCTGCGAAAAAGGAAGGCTGGTTGTGGATGTGATTGATACGGGAATAGGCATTTCGGAAGAATATCTCTCCGAACTTTTTCAGCCGTTTACGCAAGAAGAAATGGGCTATACCCGCAAATACGAAGGAAACGGAATCGGCTTGGCGCTCGTTCAAAAATACTGCGAACTGAACAACGCCGAAATTGAAGTTGAAAGCAAAAAAAATCAAGGCTCGCTTTTCAGAGTTAAGTTTAATAATTGATCCCCCGATTTATAAATATGAGCCAAAGATTGCGTTACGCGGAAATTCTTTCCAGCCCCGACTTTCAGGTTAATGTCGTTTACTTAATGACGCTGATAGCGCATTGTTATGATAAAGGAAATTATCAACATCCGGAAATAAAAAAGGCGGCAAAGCGCCGCCTTAATTTTATTGAAGAAGAGGGGAATCTATTAATACATTCCGCCCATTCCGCCCATTCCTTCCATTCCACCCGGAGGCATCATGGGAGCTTTTTCTTCTTCCGGTTTTTCGAAAACAACGGCTTCGGTTGTCAGCAGTAATGAAGTGACTGAAGCTGCATTTTCAAGCGCCGTACGGGTAACTTTAGTCGGATCTAAAACGCCGGATTTAAGAAGGTTTTCATATTCTTCAGTTGCGGCGTTAAAGCCGAAATCATTGTCGCCTTCTTTAACTTTGTTAAGAATAACGGCGCCTTCAAGACCTGCGTTGAAAACTATTTGTTTCAGCGGTTCGTCAAGCGCTTTGCGAATTATGTTGATTCCGGTTGTTTGATCTTCATTCGCTCCCGTTAACTCGTCAAGCGCTTTTGAAGCTCTTACAAGAGCTACTCCGCCTCCGACAACAATACCTTCTTCAACGGCGGCGCGGGTTGCGTGAAGCGCGTCTTCCACTCTCGCTTTTTTCTCTTTCATTTCAATTTCGGTTGCCGCGCCGATTTTAATTACGGCTACGCCGCCGGCAAGTTTAGCGAGTCTTTCCTGAAGTTTTTCTCTGTCGTAATCCGAAGTGGTATTTTCGATTTGAGCTTTAATTTCGTTAACGCGTTTTTTAATATCTTCGGTGGCGCCTGCGCCTTCGACGATTGTTGTGTTGTCTTTATCGATAACTACTTTTTTAGCCGTGCCGAGATATTCGATTGTGGCGTTTTCTAATTTGTATCCTCTTTCTTCGGAGATAACCGTTCCGTTGGTTAGAATTGCAATATCTTCAAGCATCGATTTTCTTCTGTCGCCGAAACCGGGAGCTTTAACGGAAGCAATTTTCAAAGTGCCGCGTAATTTATTAACGACCAATGTAGCCAAAGCTTCGCCTTCCAAATCTTCCGCTATAATTAAAAGAGACTTTCCCGCCTGAGCTACTTTTTCGAGAATCGGAAGAAGGTCTTTCATTGCGGAGATTTTTTTGTCGTGAATTAAAATATAAGGATCTTCGAGAACCGCTTCCATCGTTTCGGAATCGGTGACGAAGTAGGGAGAAAGATAACCGCGGTCGAACTGCATTCCTTCAACGATATCCAATTCAGTGTCCGTGCCTTTTGCTTCTTCAACAGTGATAACGCCGTCTTTACCTACTTTTTCCATCGCGTCGGCAATAAGTTTTCCGATAGTCATATCGTTATTTGCCGAGATTGAGCCGACTTGAGCAATGTCCTCGCTTCCGTCAATTTCACGACTTAAACCTTTCAGTTTTTCAACAACTTTAGTAACCGCCAAATCCATGCCGCGTTTTAAGTCCATCGGATTAGCTCCGGCGGTAACGTTTTTCAAACCTTCGCGATACATCGCTTGGGCTAAAACGGTAGCGGTCGTCGTTCCGTCGCCGGCAACGTCGCTTGTTTTGGAAGCGACTTCGCGAACCATCTGCGCGCCCATGTTTTCAACCGGGTCTTCAAATTCAATTTCTTTTGCAACGGAAACGCCGTCCTTGGTTACGGTTGGCGCGCCGAATTTTTTGTCTAGAATTACGTTTCTTCCTTTAGGACCCAAAGTAACTTTAACCGCATTGGCAAGTTTATCCACGCCGTTTTTCAATCCGGCTCTGGCGTCGGTGCTAAATTCAACTATTTTTGATGACATAATTTATATCCTCCAAATTATTTTAAGCTTAAATTTCAATTATTAGTCTTTTATTACGGCAAGAATATCGCTGCGCTGGATAATTTTATATTCAACGCCGTCAAACGTCAGCTCTTCGCCGCCGTATTTTGCAAAAAGAATTTTGTCGCCTTCTTTGATATGTTCTTGTAAATCTTCGTCGGTTCCAACTGCAACTACTTTGCCCATTCTCGGTTTTTCTTTTGCAGTGTCGGGAATAATAATTCCGCTTGTAGTTTTTGCTTCTTCTTCGATGAACTCTACCAGCACTCTGTCATCAAGAGGTTGAATGTTTAATTGTGACATATTTCCTCCATATATTTGGTTTTTAGATTAAATTTAAATTGTGTTAGCGCTCTAAAATAACGAGCGCTAATATAAGCGAATGATTTTACATATTCAAGTAATTTTATGTTCCAAATTTTTTTTAGGAGGCGGGGGGAATTGTTAATAGAGTTTCTGCAAAATAAACGTTCTGTCATTCAGCCGGAGGCTGACAAGTTCGAATCCGGCAGCCTCTGGATGAGAAATCATTTGATTATTGCGTAAATTAAAAGATTTCTCTCTCCGGTCGAAATGACAATTTCTTATTTTGCAGAAACTCTAATAAAAAATTAACCGGTTTTTATACTTTCGGCAGTGTGAACCAGAATGTTGAACCGACGTTCACTTCTGAGAAAAATCCAATTGAGCCGCCGTTTATTTCGGTATATTCTTTACAGAGGAGGAGTCCTAAGCCGGAACCGGTTTCGTTAAGCGTTCCTTTAGTCGAGAATTTTAATGTGCCTTTGAGAATATTTGCTTGAAATTCTTCGGAAACTCCAACACCGTTATCCGCGACCGAAACTTTAATAAAACTTCCTTCCTCTTCACAACTAATGGAAATATTACCGCCCTGGTTGGTGAACTTAATAGCGTTGTTAATAAGATTACGAAGAATTGTTCTCGCCATGTTTTTGTCGCACCGGCAAACAAACTCGGAATTATAATTATATGATAGCGCTATTTTTTTTGCAGACGCCAGCGGCTGCATGATGGTAACAGTCTCGTTGAAAACGTCGCTGATTTTCCAATGTTTTATCTGAGGCTGATAGTCTTTGTTTTGATGTTTATTCCATTCCAGCAGGTTTTCCAGCAGAAGATTATTTTTTTTGATAGAGTTATTTGCAAGATCAATAATTTCTTCTCTTTCTTCGGTATTCATCTTGCGATGCTCGGTTCTTAAAAGTTCTAAAAATCCCATCGTAGTATTAATTGGATTTCTTAAATCGTGAGCAAGAATTTTCATGAATTTATCTTTAATTACAATGGCTTCTTCAAGCTGGGCTGCAAGTTTGCTTGTCGTTCTATATTTCCAAAGAATGATTATTATGAGCAGAATGACTAAAATGAAAACAATTATTCCGTAAAACCTTTGGGTTTGCTTAATCTGAAGCTCTTTGCGGAGATTTGCATTTTCTTGTTCTCTAAGCGCTTGCGTTCTTTCTTTGTTATAAGCAGCCTGAATACTGGCGACTTTTTCTTTGTTTGCAATAGAGTAAATTGAATCTTTTAGCGCAGTATATTTTTTGTAAAGCTCTAACGACTTCTTGTAATCTTTCAATAATTCGTAGAACTGTGTTTCATATTTTAATTCTTCCAACCTTGCGGAGGGAACGTTTAATTCATTTACTAAAATCTTTCCTTTTTTTATGTAATTAAAAGCTTCCTTTACATTTTTGTCCAAAATGGCAAGATACGCCAGTTTGTATGAAGTTCTTGCTTTTGTTTGCTTATCGTCAACCTGCTCGGCAAGTTTTCCCGCAGTTAAGAGATCCGCTTTTGCATTTTTATAATCTTTTAGAGCGATAAGAATTTCCCCTCTATCTTCATACGTAACCGCAATGCCTTTTATGTCCTTTAATTCTTTAAAGAGATTTAATACGTCGTCGTATGCTTTAAGCGCTTCCTTATAATTTCCCTCTTGTTTTAAGAGCAAAGCTTTCTGATAAAGGGCTAACGAAATTCCATGTTTGTAATTTATTTCTCTTCTAACTTTTAAACATTTGTCTAAATATTTAAGAGCGGCGTCGAAATCTCCTTCGCGCCGGTATAGCGTTGCGATATTGATCGTGCAAAATCCGATGCCGCTTTTATTATTTGTCGCCTCAAAATATTTTAACGCCTTCAACATATAATCAAGAGCGAGAGGAGAATTACCTTGAATTTTGAATATTCCGCCGAGGTTGTTGTAAGAATATGCAATCTGGGTTGAATCCTTATATTTCAGAGAATTTTCCAACGCCTTATTGTAGAATTTGATTGCATTGGAAAAATCGCCTTTATTTCTGTAAACAACTCCAATAAAATTATACGTTTTTGCCAGCAGTTCGGGTTTGTCAATTTTTTTGATAAGCGCAATTGCTTCGTTGCCGTATTTTATTGCCTTCTGCGGTTGATTGCTCCTAAGATTCCAAGTTAATGAATTGAAATAATCAATTTTTTCAATATCCGAATTGGCTTTGGATATTAAAGTAAGCAGATTGTCTTCCGAATTCTGTCCGAAGAGTGAAATTGAAAACAAAATATAAAGAAAAAATAATTTCATATATTATTTAAATTTATAAATAAACAATACTCATATCGCGGTAAACCGCAATTGATAATTGATAATGGAAAATTGATAATGGAAAATTGGAATTTTGAGCATAACAATAGTTATTTCAATTCAACCGATTTAAATTTTTCATTCATCCAATCATCCATTCATTCTTAAATTAATCTTCAAAATTTCTTTACCGCTGTGTAATAAAAAAGCAATTACACGCGGCAGGCAATAAAAAACAACTTGTCCCGATTTATCCCGATGCTTTTTGTCGGGGTGTTTTTCCGAAAACGGAATGTTCCATTTATCGGGAAGGATTTAACTTGTAATAC
>JAADIR010000047.1 GCA_013151245.1 Chlorobiota bacterium | reverse complement strand
TCGAAACGACTTCCTTATCGTAAAACTTAACAATCATCCCTTCGCTTTCGTTCAGCTTTTCCGCGCGGGGAATAATTTTTCCGTTCTGTTTTACGATTGCGTAACCCTTTTTCAAATTTTTATTGAAATCCGAGCCGTCCAAAACTTTTTCAAAGATATTCAATTTGCTTTTTACTTCTTTCATTTTTTTATCGACGTTTGAATTCAACGCGTAAATGATATGATCGATTCTTTGATAAGCGTTCTTTACGCGGTCGCCCGGCATTCTGAAGCCGTATGAATAAAGAGTCTGCCGCGTTTGCTCTCTTTTCCTTTCTATCGAATTCAAAACGGAAGAGCCCGAAGATTCGATAAAACTCCGTAAATAGGAAATGATTTCCCCTTTATCCGGCGTAGCCATTTCCATCGCGGCGGTGGGAGTAGCCGCTCTTAGGTCGGAGACAAAATCGGCGATCGTAAAATCTATTTCGTGCCCGACTCCGCTGATTATCGGCGTTTCCGCTTCGAAAATCGCTCGCGCAACTATCTCTTCGTTGAACGCCCATAAATCTTCGAGCGAACCGCCGCCGCGCCCAATGATAATAACGTCCAAATCGCCCCGCGCGTCTAAACGCTTGATATTAGCGGCTATTTCTTCGGCGGCTCCGTCGCCCTGAACTTTTGTAGGAATAAAAAATATTTCAGCCAGCGGGAAACGTCTCTCCGCGGTCGTGATCATATCGCGAACCGCCGCGCTTTTTCCGCCGGTTACAATTCCAATCTTCTCCGGAAAGGAAGGAATATCTTTTTTATATTCTTCGTCGAACAATCCTTCTTCGGCGAGCCGTTTTTTCAATCTTTCAAACGCCGCCTGCAGTTCCCCTTCGCCGGCGGGCTTCATCGAACGGACGTCCAATTGATAAGTTCCCCGCGGCGGATAGACGGTTATCTTTCCTTCGGCGATAATCTTCATTCCGTTTTCGGGAGTAAAAAAGACGCGGCTGTTATTGCCCCGCCACATGGCGCAATTAAGCTGCGCGCTTGCGTCTTTCAACGAAAAATACCAATGCCCCGAACCGTGACTTTTAAAATTTGAAATTTCTCCTATTACCACAACGAAATCAAATTCTATTTCCAGCAGCTGCTTTATATCTGTGGTTATTTCACTTATTGTTAGAACGTTTTCCATTTTCCTCTTTTCTGAAAATCAAACAATATTGATGATGACGGTTTCCTACCCAAGCGTTATTTATCCCAAGCGCCAGCAAGCGTTTGTCGTTTTGCAGCCAAATTTTTTCGTCTTTCAAAACCCAGCTTTTTTCGCCCCGTTTTGTTAATGAAGTCGCCGTGTCGTACGCCAGCGGATACAGACGCCCGTCGAAAAACACGTTGTTGGTAATAATCGTTAAGTAACCGTTATCCTTCGTAACGTCGTAAACTTCGTCGAATATTTTCGCTTGCGCTTCGATGAATTCTTCGTAACTTGAAATGTTGCCCAAATCTTCCGCGTCTTCCGAATATTTAGTATCGAGATTCTTCTCCGTTCTCGATTTCTGTCTGATTGAATTTCTTTCGAGCTGATTCCAATAAGGCGGCGACGTAATCACGTAATCGAACTTTCTGTCTCCCAATTTCGCTTTCTTTAAAAGCTTTTTCAAATCGAGCGAAGAGCCGAGAAGCGGTTTTAATTTTGTTTTAGTTTTAACTTTTTTAATTCTAATTTTTGCGGCGTTAAAATATTCCGGATTCAATTCCACGCCGACGCCGTTTCTACCCAATTCTCCCGCGGCGCACAAAGCGCTTCCCACTCCGAGAAAGGGATCGAGCGCCCATTCGTCTTTCTTCGTGAAAAATTCGATAAATTCTTTGACCAAACTTTCCGGAAATTTAGCGGGATGAATTACTTCTTCTTCCGAACGCCTTTTCGGGTTGTGAACGAACCACGACTTTGTGAATTTGATCCATTCTTTTCCTGTCAAATCGTTCAGTTTGTTTTTAAGATTGAGTCTCCCCCGCTCGCCGAGATCTATATATTTTTTTTTGCCGTCCATAATTTTTCCGAATCAGAAATTTAACGAAAAGAAATGTGAAAACAATCCGATTGATATTTCGTGCAGTTCACCGTTTCCGCCGTTCGGTTGAAAGTTGTATCGATAACGTAAATACACCGTGAAAATTTGTCCCGCTTTGAACAATCCGAGCGATACTTCCGGACTTACGCCGTTATAGCCGAGAAAATCGGTAAATCCCGAAACGCCCAATGAAACGTATTCGAGCGCGGGAATTTCAAAAATCTGTTTGTATCCGAAGCGAAGAAAATTTTTCTTCGGCGCGTCGAAAATGTAAGCGTATTCCAAACTCAAGTAGCCGGTCGGATAATTTCTTCCGCCGGAATAAAACGTAACGAGCGGTAATTCTTTGGCAAGAGAAAAATAATTCTGTCCGTCGTAACGCGCGAGAGTCGGCTGCGGCAAAAGAAATATCACGCCGCCGATACACATTTTGAAAAGCGAAGGATTGATTTCATCCGCGTCAATCACGTCAACGGGAGCTTCTACTTCGAATGTTTCGCTCTTAAATTTTTCTCCGTCCGCCGTTTCCATAATCACGAAATATCTGAGAACCGCGTTATCCGACTTCACTTTACTCAAAGGAATTTCAGCTTTATGATCGAACGAAAAATCTTCCGAAACTTTAAACGTCGTTTGATTATTTATGATCACTTCCGATTTTACTTCATCGTCCGTAAAAAAAGAAAGCGTAAATTTATACGGTTTCTCCTGCGTGATAAACGAATCGATTACGTAAATCTCTTTCGTTTCAAGCGAATCGGTTTGAGAAAAAACCGTCGCGGTAAGATAGAAAAGTAATATCGAAATTTTTTTAATCATAAGTCCCAAATTTTACGAAGCAATTTATTGCTTTTAAAAATAAAAAGATTAAATTTAATAAAAATCTACCGTCGGCTATTTATTTCAAACCTTCGCGTCCTTTGCGTTATAATTCTCTTTGCGATCTCTGCGTGAAACAAATGCATCCGTCGTGTAAAATTCCATAAAATCACAAATTCAATTCCACATTAATATTGAGTATATTTTAGGTTTGAAAATTTGAGAATGTAATGGAAACGCTAAAAATCTTAATCACAAACGACGACGGAATAAACGCCCGCGGAATTCACGAACTTGCGAAATCATTGAGCAAAATCGGAGAGATAACCGTAATCGCGCCGCTGACCGAACAAAGCGCGGTCGGACACGCAATCACGATGAAATATCCGCTGCGAATCACTAAGCATTTCGACAACGGAGATTTTTTCGGATACGCGGTTGACGGAACGCCCGCCGACTGCGTGAAAATCGGAATCAATAATATTTTACAGTGCAAACCGGATTTGGTCGTCTCGGGCGTCAATCACGGCTCTAACACGGCGGTAAATATTCTTTATTCGGGAACCGTTTCCGCCGCGCGGGAAGCGGCAATTATGGACATCCCCGCGCTCGCCGTTTCCGTTACAAGTCATCATCCGAATCATTTTGACGTCGCGGCTGATTACGCCGCCGAACTGGCGTTGATGATTCTTGAAAATAAAATTCCCGCCGGAGCACTTTTAAATTTGAACGTTCCCGATTTGCCGCGCGAAAAAATCAAAGGAGTGAAACTGACCAAGCAAGGCAAATCCA
>JAADIR010000217.1 GCA_013151245.1 Chlorobiota bacterium | reverse complement strand
TTGGCGCGTTTGGTTAAAGTTATGCCGAGAACTTTGGACGCAAGTTTGGCGTCTTCGTCGAATGTTTCGAAGAAATCGCCCACTCTGAATAACAAAATCGTATCCGGGTGTTCGCTTTTAATCTTAAAATATTGCGTCATTAAAGGCGTTTCGGCCATAAACTCCACCGTTAAAGCGTTAAAAAAAACGAACTTAAAATATACCGGATTTGATTTCGAATAGCAATTTTAGGAATGTTAAATGTAACCGCAGACTTTACGTCTGCGCGCCTTATGCGGCACAAACACCGATGATGCGCGAGGTAAAAAGATGCGGCAGAGAGCTTTTCAAAAATGTTTCACACGGCGCAATCGTTCTCACGGGCGTAAAGCCCGCGGCTACAGCAAGGCGTAATGCATTTCATACGGAGCGTAAACACGCGGTCAATCCCATTCGTTTAAATTATAAACTGTTGAACCTTTAAATTTATATGCTTTCCAATAATCAACAATTCCCGCTCTGACGGGATTATTTAAAATGTAACGTATTTGCGTAATTAAATCTTCGTTGCTTCTTAAAATATGGTCGTAATAATCCTTCTGCCATTTGATATTAGGATAATTCTTTTTAAGCCAAAAACCGCTTTTTTGTTTAAACAAATCAATACACTTTTTAATGTTTGCGTTAGGGTTTTTACCGGCAAGGATAAAATGAAAATGATCGGGCATAAAAAGATAAACGTAAGCGTCGCATTCTTTTTCTTTAAGAACTTCAAGAAGAATATCTTCAACTTGGATGAAAATATGGATGTTAGTAAAAAATTGTTTGCGAAATTTGATATTTCCGGTAAAAGAGATAATTCTTTCGCCGGTATAAACTTCCGGGAAAAGACGGTGTTTCTTTTCTCTGATGATTTTGCGAGACATTGTAAAAATGAAAATTTAATTTTATAAAAATAATATAAGAAAAAAATTTGTAATCGCAGACTTTACGTCTGCGTGTTTGCATGCGGCACAAACGCCAACGCCGTGAAAAACAAAAAGACGCGGCAGAGCGTTTTTCAAAAAGGTTTTTCCCGGCGCAATCATTCACGCGGGCGTAAAGCCCCGCGGCTACATCCAAAATTCTCCGTCATCGCGAGGAGCGGAGCGACGCGGCGATCTGCCGATTTTCTGCACGCTGTGACAGATTGCTTCGTCGTCGCTGGCGCTCCTTCTCGCAACGACGGTTAAATTTGCGAACTGTTTGTAAAACCGATTTGTCTAATTGCTTAGAATTTAATAAGTTAGCATAACTGTATGGTTCGGAAAGTTCGCAAAATCAAAAGTCTGTTTAAGGCGCAATTATGCAAAACATTTTAAAAACAATTTCAGAGTTAAGAAAAAATAACGTAAACTTAATTGCAGTTTCTAACAGCGAGTGGCTTTCGCTATTCAGAGATGAAATACGTAATTCAATCGCAATTGAGGGAGTTTTTACAAATCGTAACGAGCTGCTTCAAGTTTTACAAAATAGCAATCGAACTCTCGATCAAAAAGCGGCGGCTATTTTAGGATACTTTGAAGCGGCAAGCTCAATTTATGAATACGGTAATAATCTTTTTAAAGAAAATGAATTCTCCGTAAGAATTTCCGACATTAAACAAATTCATACTCTTTTAATGCGTTACGAAAAACAAATAGGAAGTTACAGAGGCGAACTCGGAGCATATAGGAAAGAAGTTGTGCAAGTAACCGAATCAACGTTTACCCCGTTGAATCCGTTTTATATTTCCAACACGATGAAAATTTTCTTAAAATGGTTAAACCAAAATATAAAGAACAAAGAAGTTGATAGAATAAGACTTGCCGCATTAAGCCACTTACTATTTGAAACAATCCATCCTTTTAGAGACGGTAACGGAAGGGTTGGACGGATATTCCTTTCATTTTTATTGATAGGTTTTGGTTATCTCAACATTGCAATAAAAGGAACGCAAAAAAGAGATAGGGATAAATATTATGCCGCGCTGGAACGCGGCGACGATAATTTTGAAAAAATGATGCGAAAAATTGAAACCGGTTTTGAGTTGAAGATTTCAGATATTGATAACTATGCAAAAAAAGTTGATTCGTCTCTTCTGGAAAAAATAATAAAAGATCGTTTGAGCGACAGCGTTGATAGATTAAAACAAAGTAAATTTATCGAGGTAAATTATGACGCTGAAATATCTTTAAAGGAAGCGGCGAAGTTTTTCAATTATTCACAAGACTATTTGCGGAATCTGATAAATAATAAAAAATTAAAAGCCCGTAAGAAAGGGAAACTTTGGTTTGTTAAAATTTCAGAAATTGATAAATACGTGAAGGAAAGGAAATAATTCGGCTACAAATATTTTCTTTGACAAAAATTATTTTTTTGCGCTCTTAATAACTTCACGAGAGTCTATTGTAGTCAAAATGTAACCGCAGACCTTACGTCTGCGTGCCGAATGTGGAACAAACGCCAACGCCGTGAAAAACAAAAAGACGCGGCAGAGCGTTTTTCAAAAAGGTTTTTCCCGGCGCAATCGTTTTTCGCGGGCATGAAGCCCGCGGTTACATTACAAGGGAAAACGTAGCCGCAGACTTTATGTCTGCGCGCCGTATGCGGCAGAAACGCGGATAACGTGAGAGACAAAAAGATGCGGCGGAGCGTTTTTCAAAAATGTTTTTAACGGCGAAATCGTTTTTGTAGCGCAGGTTGCTTGCAATCTGCAGCTTGTATTTGCAATCAATGCTTTACGGAACCAGCAGATTATCGCAAAGCGATCCCTTCGGGACAAGCAATCTGCGTTACGTTTTTTCTTCGCGGGAATACGCGCAGCGTCCCTTCGGGAAATCCCGCGGTTGCAATGAAATCTTTGTGTGAAACACTTCATAATTAATAGTTGCAATTAAAAAACAAACTCGTATAACTGTTTTAAATTATCCGTAAATAAAGTATATTTTTATGTTAGAAAAAATGGAGAAAAGAATATGTATGAAGCAAAGTTAAAAGAAATGGGAATCGAGTTGGAACTTCCGCCGAAACCTTTAGCGGCTTACGTTCCCGCGGTTAAGGTTGGGGATTTTGTTTTTACGTCGGGACAAATTCCGATGGAAAACGGCGAATTGA